>JAAZLO010000069.1 GCA_012689375.1 Bacillota bacterium
AGGGGGACGGGGTTATTGACACACTTAATAGATTGATACCCTTATGTGCTATGTGTCAATAACCCCGTCCCCCTGACACCCCCCCGACACTTTTTAGTTTAATCTTTTCTGCCCGGTGAAGGTGACGGTGATCTCCTTTCTATGGGCACAGGTACGTACTGTACTGAGGGCCTGCGCTGGGAAGGTTGAGGGTAAAGTTCCATAAGTCTGTATACTTCATCCGGGATTTCATTACAGACTACGAGTCCCATATTCCGCAGCATTTCGCAGGTAATTGGGTAATCATGAGTCCACCGGCCTTCAGTCAGGGTTCTTGCAATTTCTTCAGCCTTATCTTCGGGGAACTTTGTGATTAATAGTTTATAGACACTTTCGTATACTTGTATCATGGCTTTTGTTGCCATATCCCCCAATATGAGTGTACTGTCATCCAATGAATTTTTGTCTTTCTGTTCGATTGCCCTAAGAATGGAAACTGCAGGATAATTGCCGAGTTGGGGATCTATGGGTCCCAGTACTGCATGTTCGTCAATAATAATTTCATCGGCTGCAAGGGCTAGAAGTGTACCGCCGGACATAGCGTAATGGGGCACAAATACCGTAACTTTTGCTTTATGGCCTGATATGGCCCGGGCAATTTGTTCCGCAGCCAGCACTAAGCCACCTGGTGTATGAAGTATTATATCAATAGGTATATCTTTAGGGGTTCGCCTTATCACCCTAAGGACCTGTTCTGAATCTTCAATATCAATGTGCCGGGAAATCGGTATTCCTAAGAAGCTGATAGCCTCCATACGATGGATCATTGAAATCACCCGTGAACCTCTTTTACGTGACATGGAATTAAGTAGTTTTAATCTGGCGAATTCTGTCCTTCTTCTGCCAAGCAAAGGGGACAGAAGGCTCGCTGCAATTAAAACCAGCCACAAGATACTAAACAGGGAACCGGTCATATAACAAACCTCCCTAGGATCCGTTACAGGCCTTACTATATTCTTCGATCTTAATAATTTTCCCTACGAGCCCAGTTTATCCAAAAAATAACGTATATTCAAGCCATACACAATTTTCTCCTCGATTCATGGCCGATTATGTCAGGCGGCAGGAGGAAAGAAGGGGGGGTGACGGGGGGATAGAATCAGTGTTATGCTCCCCTATATTGTTTCTGATGTGACACTAACTCCGTCCCCTTGTCACCCCTTGTCACCCCCCTTGTCATTCTCAACCTTGTTTTAACAGTTTTACTGTAGTAATATAACAATGGAATCCTAATTCCGATGGAGGTAAGACAAAGATGGGGAACCAGTTAAAGAACAAAGAGAAACGAATTGTGGCAGAAAAATTCAGAGGTGGCGTTATTATGGATGTTACCACCCCTGAAGAAGCGAAAATTGCAGAAGATGCCGGTGCTGTTGCAATAATGGCATTAGAAAGGGTACCCGCAGATATTAGAGCCCACGGTGGGATTGCCAGAATGTCTGCTCCGGATATGGTTTCTGCTATTATGGAGGTTGTAAACATCCCTGTTATGGCCAAATGTCGTATTGGCCACTTTGTCGAAGCACAAATACTGGAAGAGCTCGGGGTTGACTTTATAGATGAAAGTGAAGTTTTGACCCCTGCCGATGAAGAGAATCATATAGACAAGCACCTGTTTAAGGTTCCTTTTGTATGTGGATGCCGTAATTTAGGGGAGGCGCTCCGTCGTATTGCAGAAGGGGCTTCCATGATGAGGACGAAAGGTGAACCGGGTACAGGGGACATAGTTGAAGCTGTCCGTCATATGAGGCGTGTCCAAGGTGAAATTCGAAAACTCAACGGGATGCGTAAAGATGAGCTTATGGTGGTGGCCAGGGATATGCAGGCACCTTATGATCTCGTTTTATGGGTGGCTGAGAAGGGTAGGCTCCCTGTAGTTAATTTTGCTGCCGGCGGAGTTGCCACTCCTGCAGACGCAGCCCTTATGATGCAGCTGGGTGCGGAAGGTGTATTTGTTGGGTCAGGAATATTTAAATCTGATAATCCGCCTGCAAGAGCCAAAGCGATTGTTGAGGCTACGGCAAACTTCAAAAACCCGGGTATCTTGTTGGAGATATCGAAGGAACTTGGGAAACCGATGGAAGGTACAGCCGCTGCAACCCTTAAAGACGAGGAAAAGCTTCAAACCAGGAGCCGGTAATCTATTTATTAGGTTCTTAGAATATATATTTTTAAGGGGGAGGACATGACCGATGTATAATATTGTACGAACCATTGATCCGGAAGTTGCAGATGCTTTACAAGCGGAAACACAAAGGCAAAGGGATAATATTGAATTGATAGCCTCTGAAAATTTCACAAGCAGAGCGGTTATGGAGGCACAAGGCTCAACCGCAACTAACAAATATGCTGAAGGCTATCCCGGCAGGCGTTATTATGGCGGATGTGAGCATGTTGATGTCTTTGAAAGTCTTGCAATAGAGAGGGCAAAGGCATTATTCGGCGCAGATCATGCCAATGTACAACCTCATTCAGGGGCGCAGGCAAATTTAGCTGTTTACTTCGCTACACTCACACCCGGCGATACGGTTCTGGGAATGGATCTGTCCCATGGGGGTCATTTAACCCATGGTCATCCTATAAATATTTCAGGAAAATACTTTAATTTTATTCCTTACGGAGTTACAAAAGAGGAAGAAACCATAGATTATGACGCTCTTCGGGAACTTGCAAAAAAACATAAACCTAAAATGATAGTAGCAGGTGCCAGTGCATATCCTAGGATTATTGATTTCCCAAAAATAAGGGAGATCGCAGATGAAGTAGGCGCACTTGTTTTTGTTGATATGGCACATATTGCAGGGTTGGTAGCAACAGGTGCCCATCCTAACCCAGTTCCTTATGCTGAGTTTATCACTACCACAACCCATAAAACCCTTCGTGGCCCGCGCGGGGGATTGATTCTGTGTCAGGAGAAGTACGCAAAGAGCATAGATCAGGCTGTATTCCCTGGAATCCAGGGAGGTCCTCTGATGCATGTAATTGCTGCCAAAGCAGTTGCTTTGAAAGAGGCGGCTTCACCGGAATTTAAAGCCTATCAGGAACAGGTGGTAAATAATGCGAAGACCTTTGCCAAAGCCCTGATGGATCATGACTTCCGTGTCGTTTCCGGAGGTACCGATAATCATCTGATGTTGGTAAGTGTAAGAGAGCACGGATTAACCGGACTTAAAGCTGAAAAACTCCTTGACAGCTGTGCAATTACGGTAAATAAAAATACAATTCCATTTGATCCTGAGAAGCCTTTTATTACAAGCGGATTAAGGCTGGGGACTCCTGCCGTTACGACAAGGGGCATGAAAGAACCTGAAATGAAGGAAATAGTAGATATCATTGTGGATGTCCTAGAAAACCCTGATGATAAAGGGGTACTGGCAAATGCTAAGAAGAAAGTAAAAGATCTGACTCAGCGTTTCCCATTGTATTCTGATCTGTCCTGAAATAAAGGAAGTTTACTTAGTAATAATACCTGGCTGCCTCGTCATAGTGGGGTGGTCAGGTATTTCTGTTATTTCCCCCGTAAAAAGATTAACTACCCTTGATTTATTGTAGCATGGGTGTGTATTACGTTCGTAGACATATATCCTTGTCCCTTCCACATCCAGTTTTATTGTGGCATCCCGGCGTGTGAGCGCGGCTGAGAGCCCGTCTACAAGCTTCAAAAGCCGAAACATAGGCATTAAATAATCAGGAAAATCATCAGAGAGTTCAGCCTCCTTATGGTGATGGTATTTAATTAACATGGTAACATCAGATTCACATTCGTAAAAATGAGCCGCTATATTTGCGCTTCTTTGAGCATGAGCCGGCCCGTCTTCGAATTCACTGAGCGGCTCTATAGTCTGTCCGATTTCCAATTGCGGTTGGGATTTGCCTAAATCGTGAAATATAATACTTTTAACCATTACGTCCTTATTAATTCCGAGGATCGACATAATGCCCTTATTATTAAGATCCGCCAGTATTTTAAGGGCATTTACCACATGTTTATAACCACCGTCAGGAATTACTTCCGTTATTGTAACTTCACCGGTTATATGGTTATAAACATCTCTGTATTCAGGTGTAGTTTTTAATTTATGTTCCACTTTGGAATTAGGTAGTGTTAAAGCGAAGGCACGATCTAATTCATCCCTTGAAGTAACAAGTTGAGCACGCATTTCTTCTTGTTCAGTGATATCCCTGAATGTCTGGATGACCCCGATTATTTTATCATTTTCAATCATTGGAATGTAGTTTGTGGAAAATATACGCCCATCGATTAATGGGCTAATTACGTTAAAACGTGGCTTTCCTGTTTTGATTACTTCAAATATAGGCCATTCACCTTTTGTAACGACTACGGCTTTAGTCCCTATCTTTTCAGAGGCTTTGGTTCCTAAGAGTTTTTCGGCAGCATGGTTATATTCTTGAATAATTAAATCCGTATCGATCACAATGAGTCCTTCATTCATAGATTGGAGGATTATACTGGATCGTTTTTCTATTTCTTTTTGGCGGCCCAATGAAGTCAGGGCTTCCAGTGTTGTTTCTAACACAGATTGCAGTGGCAATGAACCTATTAAATACCCATTGTCAAGTACGGGAAGCTCAGGAAATCCTGTTTTAAAGAAGGCAGATACAGCTGTATCTAAGTGGGTTTCAGTGGATATGAAAGGGATAATTTCCTTCGGGACCATCAGGTTTTCAGCTTTGATGCTGCGTTTAATCGCTTTAGACATGAAATCAAGGGTAAAGGGCAGACGAATTTTGTAGATTGCGCCTAAAAATACTTGGTTGGTTGATGTTATATATGCAGAGTCATGTTTCGATAATACAGACGTAATTTCATCAATATCCGCTTTAGGATTAATACTTACAGGCTTGAGTAGGTTTAACGAGCCAATTTTAATATTGATGTCCATGGTACTCACCTGCCATTCCGTACGGATATAGAAAAGGCGAGGGTATCTATAAACCTAAACATTCATGGTAGCCGGAGCCTAAACGTTAGTTTTATGGTATCATATGTAAACTCTAAAGTAAACCCATAAAATCCCTTTTATATCGACTATTCTATTCGGATTCCCTAACCCAAGGATGCATTAGTGCACCGAATATGCTAAAATGGTTAAGGTGTACCTGAAGCCTGCCTCCAGGCAAATATAAACATACTGAGGGCAGGATATGACATTAACATATTGATTCACACACGAGGGGGACAGGCTATGGCAGAACTTCTTGAAATTCGCTGGCATGGGAGAGGTGGCCAAGGCGCAAAAACAGCGGCTATTCTGTTAGGGGAGGCAGTTTCGATTTCGGGCAAGTATATCCAGGCATTTCCTGAATATGGACCTGAGCGGATGGGTGCTCCGGTGCTTGCTTTCAATCGCATCAGTGATGAACCTATCAGGCTGCATTGTCAAGTAGCAAATCCTGCAATGGTTGTGGTTCTTGATGCTACGTTGATTGGTAAAACAGATGTGACCGCCGGGGTGCCTGAAGATGGGTTGTACATTATAAACACGAATTTATCACCGGGTGAGATGAGAGATCAGCTGGGATTGGCTGACGGTAAGGTTTACACACTTGATGCAACACAAATTTCCATGGAGACTATGGGAAGGAATATTCCTAATACGCCAATGATGGGGGCTTTAATTAAAGCTACCGGCCTATTGACAATTGACGAATTTGTTGCAAATGCCAAAGGTAGGCTTGAGGCTAAATTCCGTCCTGATATAGTCGAGAAGAATATTCAAGCTATTGAAAGAGCTTATCAGGAGGTGCAAGGGGAGGAATGAGTGCCGCTGAAAAGGGATGGAAAGATGTTCCCATGGGCGGGCTAATCCTTGAAGCGGGAAACGCCAAGGAATATGAAACCGGAGATTGGAGGACCCATAAGCCTGTCTGGGATGAGGATAAATGCAGCCATTGCATGATTTGTTGGGTTTTCTGCCCTGACTCTGCAATTCTTGTAAAAGACGGGAAGATGCAGGGAATTGATTATAAGCATTGTAAAGGCTGTGGGATATGTGCTCACGAATGCCCCAGAAAATGTATAGAGATGGTATTGGACACAGGAAAGGACGGGGAGGCTGGTGCAAGTGAGTAGAAGAGTTGCGATTACAGGCAATGAAGCAATAGCAGAGGCTATGCGCCAGATTAACCCTGACGTTGTGGCAGCTTATCCAATTACCCCTGCAACTGAAATCGTTCAAATGTTTGCAAACTCTGTATCAGACGGTAAGGTTGATACGGAATTTGTGACCGTTGAAAGCGAACATTCTGCAATGAGTGCAGCAATTGGCGCATCAGCTGCAGGTGCCAGAGCAATGACTGCCACATCCTCGCAGGGACTGGCACTCATGTGGGAGATGTTATATATAGCTGCCGGGCTTAAACTCCCAATAGTGGCTCCTATTGTAAACAGGGCCTTATCAGCTCCGATTAATATCCATTGTGATCACAGTGATACAATGGGAGCGCGGGATTCAGGGTGGATACAGATATATTCAGAGGATGCCCAAGAGGCGTATGATAATCTTATCCAGGCTATTCGTATTGCAGAACACCCTGATGTACTCCTTCCTGCAATGGTAACAATGGATGGTTTTATTGTCAGCCACGGGATGAGTAACGCAGAATTCCTGGATGACGATGTAGTCAGGGGTTTTATAAAGGAGTATGAGCCTAAGCATTATCTGTTGGATGTAGAAAATCCTATCACTGTTGGGGCTTTGGATTTTTCAGACTGGTACTTTGAGCATCGAAGGCAAGTGGCTGATGCCCATACCAGAGTAAAGGATGTTGTATTACAGGTAGCTGAAGAATTTAAGGGGATTTCGGGAAGAGAATATAAGCTATTTGACGGATACAAGCTGGATGATGCCGAGTATGCAATTGTAATTGTTAACTCTGCAGCAGGGACTGCCAAGACAGTAGTTGATGAATTGAGAGCAAAAGGATTAAAGGCCGGGCTGCTCAAAATTAGGCTTTTCAGACCATTCCCTCAGGAGGAAATTGTTGAGGCCTTATCCGGCAAGAAAGCAATAGCAGTACTTGATCGGGCTGATACCCTGTCCTTGATGGGGGGTCCGTTATATATTGATCTTCGTGCTGCAATGTATGATTCACCGGGTCCGAGAGTGAAGATGGTCAATTATATATATGGTCTCGGAGGTCGGGATATTAATATGGAACAAATAGCCGGGGTATATAATGATCTCGTGGAGATTGTCAAGACAGGTGAAATTAAACGGTCTGTGACATACCTTGGGGTTAGGGAATAGGAGGCGGCATATTATATGGCAACTTTAAAGGAACTTTCAATGAAAGATGAACTCCTGTGCGGCGGACATCGTGCATGCGCAGGTTGCGCCGCTCCTATCGCCATAAGACAGGCGTTGGCAGCGGTTGATACTGATGTTGTGGTCGGGTGCGCTACCGGGTGTCTTGAAGTAACCACAACAATTTATCCTTATACTGCATGGAATGTTCCGTTTATCCATAGTGCATTTGAAAATTCCGCTGCTACTATCAGCGGTGTGGAGACTGCCTATAGAGCACTGAAAAAGAGAGGTAAAATTAAAAGGGATATTCAATTCATAGCTATAGGCGGGGACGGCGGCACATATGACATTGGGCTCCAATCCTTGTCTGGTGCTATGGAGCGTGGACATGATATGGTTTATATCTGTTATGATAACCAGGCATATATGAACACAGGAATACAACGTTCCAGTGCAACTCCTAAAGGGGCATCAACTACCACAAGTCCTACAGGGTCCGCTATTCCTGCAGGGAAAGTGCAGATTCGGAAGGATCTTACGGAAATAATGGCGGCTCATCATATTCCGTATGCGGCCCAGGGTGCACCCAGCCACTGGAAGGATTTTATGAGAAAAGTGAAGAAAGCTTTAGCAGTTGAAGGCCCTGCGTTCATTAACGTTTTGTCCCCATGCAGACTGGGGTGGCGGTTTGATCCTGCCGAAACTATAGATATAATGCGGTTAGCAGTGTCCACTTGTTTTTGGCCGCTTTATGAAATTGAAAACGGCGTGGTAAAGGTTAACCAGAAACCAAGGGATAAAAGGCCTGTACGTGAATGGCTGGAGAAGCAAGGGAGATTCCGCCACTTATTCGCTCCCGAAAATGAAGGGTTACTTGAAGAAATTCAAAAGGATATAGATGATAACTGGAACAGACTCTTAGCACGTGAAGCCATGGCCTAGATTTATAAAAATATACCGATAAGATATGGTTTTCTTCTTGAGCCGGGATTTATATGGTGATATAATAGGCGCAAACCTCAAAAGGAAACGTATTTGCGATGATAAGGATAAGTAAGCTGTGATTGAATGGCAAAAGAGAGCCGGATATGGTGTGAACCGGTGCCAAGTCAGGCTGAATCCACCTTTAAGCTGCAGGTTGAAAGACTACTTTATTCGTCTGGTAAACCTAGCCGGGTGTACCCGTTAGCGTACATTTAAGAGAGTTTCGGGATCTAGTGTCCTACGGAATAAACTGCTGTAGGCATTGTTCCTCAGTGGATAATTTATCCCGGGCTAAATAGGGTGGCAACGCGGGAGGTAAGCCTCTCGTCCCGTTTGGAGGGCGAGAGGCTTTTTCATACGGTTACGCTACCTGCTTACAGGTAATCCTGAAGATAATGGAGGGGTGTTATTATATGATAGATATCAAAGTTATCAGGGATAATCCCAAACTCGTCAAAGACAGTCTCATCAGACGTGGCGAGGACAGTGGTATAATCGATATCTTACTCTTGAATGATGAGGAACGAAGAAAGCTTGTGTATGAAGTAGAGAAACTTAAACAACGTCGTAATGAAGTATCAAACGAGATAGCTGAAATGAAAAGGGAAGGCCTTGATACTAAGGGCGCTATTCTTGAAATGCGGGAAGTCGGGGAACGAATAAAGGAAATGGATGGGGCCATCCGCCAAATGGAAAAAAAGATATCTGATATTCTTCTTGGGATACCTAATATCCCTCATGAATCAGTGCCTTTCGGTAGAGACGAATCTGAAAATGTAGAAATCAGAAAATGGGGAAAACCCACCGTTTTTAGTTTTGAGCCAAAGGCTCATTGGGAGATTGGGGTCAGTCTCGGTATCTTAGACTTTGAGAGAGCCGCGAAGATTACAG
>JAAZLO010000128.1 GCA_012689375.1 Bacillota bacterium
AAACTGGGGTCATTGATGTATGTAGGGACTATGCCGTTGCAGTACTTGATGCCCACAATTTTAACGTGAAATCGACGATTCGGCAGTTAATGAGACTTGGGTTGCTTGGTGTGACTGATATGGCGGATTTGGCGATTTTTAATGGCTACGGTGAGAGAGGCTTATTCCTGCGCATTTATCTAGATGTTGTCGTCAACGAAACGTACAACGACGGACAGGTACTAACTGATGATGGGAGTGTCGTTCATTGAGAGCCGGACCCGCCCCATATAAGTATAGCACTAGAAGGTCGTTCAAGGTAAGTCAAAGTGCGTCTGGTAAGCCGTTCGACATTGATAGGGTAGTTACTGTGGATATAAGGTATGACAAAATCATTTTGTCGAGTGCTGAGAAGTTGGTTATGGTCATTCCTAAAAACAGTAAGCGCACTTATCGTACAGTAGAACAAGCAGAGTTCCTGATGGCTGATGGTGTTCGAAAGTTGATCTACCGTAATATGATCAAAGATCCAAGTAGCAAAGTTACGATCCTAACAAATCCTCTGCTAGGTCCAATCTTAGCAGGGCGTTCAATTCCTAAGGTTAAAGTCATCATTAACGTCAATGGTCGTAATCCAGTAGAAATACGCAATACACTAGAGAAATTCTTTCCTCATGATTGGGCACAACTGCGGATCAACTATTATGAAGTAGCTTGCGATTTCTATTGGGAAGATTTCGATGCTGTAGACAAGGGCGTATATACCCAGGGTCCTAGGAAGTTCGACAGGATTGGAAGCACAAAATATTACGGGGGCAGGCGGAGTAAAAACCGCCTTTGCCTTTATAATAAACGCGCTGAGTTGATCGTTCACGGACAAGGTGATCCTGGGCAGCCTATTACGAGATTAGAATTTCGCAGCAACATTCCAGCCAAGGAACGACCAAACGTGGAAAAGTGGCTTGACGGTAGATGGAAACCTAACGCTTTTGCTAAAACAGTTGTGGTTGATATCCAGCATAGATGGACTGGCATAAAAGATCAAGAGTGGGCCATGATTCGTCGCCATGGTGTTTCTACTACTCTTAGATCAAGTAAAATCTCAAGATATAGAAAAAGCAAAATTAGGAAACTAGCCATTGACCATCAGCTATTTTCCATTCGGAGTTTGGTGGAGTCAGTTCTCGCTATATGGCCGCGGCAATACCAGGAGGCGTACGGGCTAATTAATGCCTATACAGGCAAATTCGCGAATCTTCATGGTCTGCACGCAGCATTAGACGTGGACAAGACAATGCTTGGTTAAAATACACTTGCCGAGCAGGGTGAAAATAAAAATCAGGAGTGAGGTACAAATGATCAAGTCGTTAAATCGTTGTATCGAGTTGCATAACCCGACCAATGCAGAAAGAAAAGTCTTGGAGGTACTAATGCGCTCAGTAGATCTCGAAGAAGAGGATTGGGCAACTGGTGTCGTAGATATGGGTCTCCCTCAGCTAGCCAAAGAAGCTGGGGTATCCCTTTGGGAACTCATCAAGGCACTCTTTTTCTGGCAGAGCGTCGCGTTCATCTCAATAGACGTAGGAAGAGAAGAAGGTGATGGCATTGTTCTATTTTGTCAACCCTATGCTTTTATTGAAGCGACAGAAATGTTTGAGGCAGGTAATGAGTGTAATGATGAACTAGATTCAGAACGAGGATATCAAGGTTTCTTGCTTGTGGACTTAGATACAGGTTCCACAATTTACAGTCCTAGGGAATGCATGTAACTTGAGTTCTGCGGTTATGGCTTAATTTCAAGCGATATCGAGTAGATCCTAATTCTTCTCGACAGTAATTAGCGCAGTAGTCGACAAGACTATTGGTCCCCACTAGGTACTCTGGCGTTTCCGCGCTAGAAAATCACTGCATAGTGATAAGGATGGAGAGTTTCAGGCCATAATCCAGGCCCGGAGGCACTTTTGGCAATTCAGTTAAAATCTCTAATGAATAAATAATCTATATAGCTGGATGAATATACAGCCTGCAAACATTCTATTACCATCGGGTTTCATCAATCGCGATAGTATTTTTACAGGGATATAACAGTCCGGTTAGTCACTAAATTTCGCCCCGAATAGCAGCATGAAAATACAAATTATGAAAGGTATGATTGATAATGCAAGTGCTTAACGTTTACGTTTCATCGCAAATGACTTCTAATCCAGGCATGATGACTCCTGGAGGAATTGTTGTAGACCATAAAGGGATTATCAAGGAAAGGTACTCGTGGGAAGCTGGGCATGGTACGAACATGTTGGTCGAGTTGTTGGGGGTGGAGCAAGGATTGCGGCTCAGCCACAACCACCAACCAGTAGCAATTAACGT
>JAAZLO010000070.1 GCA_012689375.1 Bacillota bacterium
CTTCGGCTTCAGCAAGTGTTCTTAGCAATTCAAGTTCCGATTTCATTTGGTTATACTGCTGTAACCCCAATACGGCAGTATCTCCCCTGCCATTCACAGTAATTATAACCGCATTTTTTGATTCCCTACACTGCCTCGAGATCTCGTTATAGTGATTTCTCAAATCGGATGATGGTCTAATTACTTCCACGTTAACACCCCGCTTCAGATTGCTTTCTCAAATGGCTGCCTTTGACCATATTTTGATCATGCAATTCGCATAACTCCCCAATATTAGCCGGACATGGCGACACAACCTATAGGACTAAAGCCCAGCACATAGGGCATAACAGCACCAAACAACACCAGAGAACATCTGTTCTATCA
This sequence comes from Bacillota bacterium, assembly GCA_012689375.1. Taxonomy (GTDB): domain Bacteria; phylum Bacillota; class SHA-98; order UBA4971; family UBA4971; genus UBA4971. The sequence goes on from JAAZLO010000070.1 coordinate 367, forward strand.
GCTCCCCGCTTCGGCACCATTTATGTACAGGCTCAGTGTTATCATCGGGTGCCTGAGATACATGCCTTTAAAGCTCCGCAGGGACCACAGTATATATAATTGTCCCTTCATAGACACCCGGAGCATCCCACCAAGTTACAAGCAAATGAAAGTCCATTTCGAACGCAGTCCTTCCCGGGGTGGCCCGTTGTAATAGGGCCTGACGGGCTTCGGCCTTGGATTGCATAACAAACCAGGGATTATTCCCATCAGGATCTGTAATACGGTAACCCATCCGGGTACCGGGTATTCTGGTATTACCGGGACCGTTAAGTCCGTCATCCAGTGAGATGAAAAGTGCGTGGCCAATATTACCCGCAACTACTACCCCGATAGCGCCAGGCTTAATCGCTAAAATGCCGTCTTCCACCGCAATAGCATTCTTAGTGATATCAAAATCATCCCCCTCAAAAACTAGTGTGGGCGTATTAACCCCAACCCAAAGCACCTGGGGAATGCTTACTATCACATTAATTCCCGCTTCATCCAACACATTGGCGTCAACCATCGGCGCAAAAACAGACAAAAGTATCAGGGAACCTATTAGTATCCAAATTCGGGTGCTCATAGAAGTCCCTCCCGTTATTATTGGTTTTATCATTATCGTCTGTTCGTCTGTTATTGTATCCATGATATATGATATAGGCGTTATCTTAAAAAGATATTAAACTGTTCGGAAGATTGAAATATAGTACTAAAAACCCCCGCTCTTATAAACAGAATCGGGGGTCTAAAAAATCGGTTGCTTTTAGAGAAAATACCATTGGAATTATTCTTGTACCCGGGAGGTTATTTATTTTTCACCCTAATACCGCCTGAATCCATCTTACTTATAAAATAACGGGCTGTTATCCCCACCTGTCCAAAAGCCTCAACCATAGCACTGCCAATTTCCTGACAATTATCGATGGCCAAAGCCAAAACACTGGGACCTGCACCACTAATAGTAAAAGCTAAAGCACCATGATTGTATGCAGCCTTTTCCACCCGTCTATAACCGGGAATTAGTTGAGAACGGTAAGAAACATGCAGAGGACTTTTGACCAGCCCCGCTAAATGGGTGAAATCCCCTTTCTCCAGAGACAAAATTAAGGCCCCGAGAAGAGCCGAATTTTCAACTGCTTCCTTAAAAATAACGGTCTTGGGAAGCACTTCGCGGGCTTCGGCCGAACGGATGATAAGTTCGGGAATGGCAAGAACAAAATTAAGTTCTTCAGGGATTTCCAAAGGGAATACCAATGGCAAGGCATCATTCTGTACTATACTCAAGCAAGCCCCGCCGAAAAAAGCAGGAATAACATTATCCGGGTAATAATCAAACTTAATGGCTTTAGAAAGCAGGGATTCCTCATCAATTTCATGACCCATATCGGCTAATATTGCCTTTCCCAAACAAAGTGCTGAGAGAATACAGGCTGCACTGCTCCCCAATCCCCTGGCAAGGGGAATATTATTAGTAAATTGCAATGATAAATTTACCGGGAAAAGATATCCGCCGCAAGGTAAAGCCAAAACATCAGACAGGGCTTCAAAAAATAGATTCATCCCGCCTTTGGTAAGTTTGTCCCCTCCCTCCCCTGTAATTGCAACCTTTGTATGAATTTGTAGCCAGGTTGCAGCTTCAAAACCTGGAACATCATTAAAATCGGTAGTTCCTTCCCAAGATGCCTCTAACTTATTATATAGCTCTAAAGCAATACCAAGACAGTCAAAACCGGGCCCGAGATTAGCAGTGGTGGCCGGTGTACAGATGGATATCAAAGCCATTTCAACCCTCCATAACAATTTCTTGAATAACTGCGTAGTCCGGGGGAGCGGTAATTACCTCAGGGGCCTGTTCGAAAGCATTATCAGGATCTTTAAGACCATGACCCGTTAATATACAAACCACGGAAACATTATGCTTGCCTTGAAAATAACCTGAGGAATTCATTTCTATCAGGCCCGCAACGGAGGCAGCAGAAGCAGGCTCACAAAACAATCCGGCCTTGGAAGCAAGAAGACGATAAGCGGCAAGAATTTCTTCATCAGTAATAGCCAAAATAGAACCCTTAGATTCATCTCTGGCTGCTAAAGCCTTCTCCCAACTTGCAGGGTTACCGATACGGATTGCAGTGGCAACTGTCTCAGGTTTTTCTATAGGCCGATTATAAACTATAGGCGCTGCCCCTTCAGCCTGAAACCCCAGCATTACCGGGAGAGAATTACTAATCCCGGCATTTAAATATTCTTGAAAGCCCTGCCAGTATGCAGTGATATTTCCTGCATTCCCCACAGGAATACAAAGATGACTCGGGACATGACCCAATTGATCACATATTTCAAAAGCTGCTGTTTTCTGGCCTTCAATTCGGTAGGGGTTTAAGGAATTAACTAAGGTAATTCCTTTCTGAGTAGCTAAGTCTCTTACAATCCTTAAAGCAGCATCGAAATTTCCCTTAACGGCAATTACCTTAGCCCCATGAATTAAAGCCTGGGAGAGCTTCCCCACGGCGGTAGCCCCTTCAGGGATCAAAACAAAACAAGGTAACCCGGCTTTAGCAGCATAAGCTGCAGCTGAGGCAGAAGTATTCCCGGTTGAGGCACAAATAACTGCATTTACCCCTTCCTCCATGGCTTTTGAAACAGCCATGGTCATACCTCTGTCCTTAAAGGAACCGGTAGGGTTAAGCCCCTCATACTTGGCGTAAACCGGAAAATCTAATCCAATTGCTTCCCCGATAGGAATTAAGGGAGTGTTCCCCTCCTGTAAGGTTATTATAGGCGTATCCTTTGTTACAGGTAGGTACCGGCTATATTCTGCAATTATGCCCCTCCACATCATACTTCCTCCTCTACCCTTATAACGTTATCTACCTGAAATACACAATCCAAGGACTTAATTTCCTCAATAGCCTGACAAAAGCCGGCTTCTTTTACTTCATGGGTAACAAAAACTAAAGGAACAGGCTCTCCCCTACCTTGCTGAATAACAGAATGTAGGCTTACATTATTGCGGCCGAAAGCAGCCGCAATTTGACCTAAGACCCCGGGTTGATCCAAAACAGAAAAACGAACATAATATTTACTTATTGTAGTTTCCATCGGTAGTTGATTCTTTACGTTTAAGCATGAACAGGCTCTTTTTGTTCCACTGTCCCGCGCCACATCTATGATATCAGAGCAAACGGCACTCGCTGTAGGAGAGCCGCCAGCGCCCCTGCCATAAAACATTAATTCCCCGACAGGATCGCCTTCTACATATACAGCATTAAAAACACCTGAAACAGAAGCCAAAGGATGTCGGTTAGGAATAAACGTGGGATGTACCCGCGCTTCTATCCCTTTAGGAGTATCTTTAGCAATAGCAAGAAGTTTAAGTGTGTACCCGAGTTTACGTCCATATTCCAAATCGATGGAAGAAATCCGACGAATCCCTTCTATGTTAATCTTGTCTAAATCCAAACGTGCACCAAAAGCAATACTACCCAGAATCAGCAGCTTATAACCGACATCATAGCCATCCACATCACTGGAAGGATCAGCCTCGGCATAGCCCTTCGCCTGGGCTTCAGACAGAGCTTCTTCTAAGGAAATACCTCTTACGGCCATTTCAGTAAGAATATAATTTGTCGTTCCGTTTATAATGCCCATCACTTTAGAAATTTCATTTGCGGCAAGGGATTCCTTAAGGGCTTTAATTATAGGTATACCCCCCCCTGCAGTCGCTTCAAAATGAAAATGCACTCCCTGTTTATCAGCAAGGCCGAGAAGTTCCTTACCGTGCTTAGCCAATAATTCCTTATTAGCAGTAACAATGTGTTTACCTGCTAAGATCGAATCCCGTAAATATTCAACAGCTGGAATAATTCCACCTATGACTTCCACTGCCACATCAACTTCCGGATCATCAATAACTTGGGAAATATCTGTCGTTAATAAGTGGGAAGGAACATTTACCGTTCGGGATTTAGTTATATCCTTCACCAATATACGGCGAATTTCTAAAGAGCGGCCCGCCCGCTTGGCTAATTCCGTATTCTGTGTAGTTATAGTATTATAAACAGCGCTTCCTACAGTACCTAAACCTAGTAATGCAATCCCCAACGGTTTCATAAATAGCAAATCCTCCTCTTAGAATAATTTATATCGTATTTGACGTAAACGGGAAAATTCCTTTCCTTATCCTTAGGATTAAGCCTATCACAACATCCCCGCAAAAACCCCTTTGCTAACCCGGTTATGCTTCCGCATATTTCATCTTACTTGCCTAATACCAATAAACCGGGATACAATGGGGTTACTGTGAAACAATGGGAAAGCTCAGAAAGTCCCGGATTAAACAAATAATATCAGCCCTATTATCGGAGGCGTGAAAAATGGATAATAACAAGCTTGATTCTCTCAGGATATTAGTATTAGCTGAAAATACAGCTATGCATGGCACCCGGTTTCTGGCACAACATGGCATGTCATACCTTCTTCAGGCACAAACAAAATTAACAACACGAACAATCCTGGTAGATGTAGGACAAAACCATTATGCACTAATACATAATATGGGGATGTTTGGCATTAACCCTCAGGATATTGATATGATTGTGATTACACATTCTCATTACGATCACACCAAAGGACTCTCCTCCCTCTTACGCGAAATTGGAAAAGAAGAAATACCTGTTGTGGGCCACCCCGATAATTTTAAATTAAATTTAAAAGTTGATCCTTACCTGCATCATATAGGTATGGCCTTAGACGATCAACCCCAAAATATAACTGCTAACGGGGGCCGGCTCTTTCTGACGAAGGAGCCCCTTCAATTGATGCCCGGTCTTACCACAACAGGGGAAGTCCCGCGGCTTACCGATTTTGAAGATCCAGGTATTAAACTTTATACAATAAATAACGGAAGAATTGAAAAGGATACCATAATGGATGACATATCCATAGTTGCAAATATCAAAGCTCACGGAATAGTAGTTATCACAGGTTGCGGCCATGCAGGTATCGTAAACATAGTACGACACGCGGTAAGCATATTCCCGGAGCAGCCCCTAAACGGTATAATCGGTGGGTTTCATCTCATAGATGCAAACGATATGCGAATACAACAAACAATAAAGGAACTCTTGACATTCAATCCAAGGTTCCTGTCTGCCGGCCATTGCACAGGCTTTAAGGCACAGGCAGCCTTTGCAAAGGGGTTTAAGGATAAGTTTATACAGTTAACTTGCGGGCTTGAGTTTATAATATCCTCAACTGCAAACGGAGAATTCCGGAATCCTGTTATCTTTTAAGGACTACAAGGCTTTCAGTACGTATCCTCCTGTCTTTAACCCCGGTAGCAGGGTTACTTTTATAAAAAGACATCCTGCGTTTTATTATTGTATCAATGAGTGTACATTCGTGGTTCCACCCTAAAGCCATAAAATGCTGGCGGAAAATATCATCAATAGGAATAGGCCGGCCCCATAATGTCGCAGGACCAACAAAAAGAAATAAATACGATGATATTCGTTTCTGTAACCGGGTTAATGCTCCAAGCACCCCCTGAAAGTAGGAGTCAAAGATTTCCAACGGGCGCTCCTCCCCTATTTCCTTTCTTAGCGTATGATATACATCTGATTTAACATTGAAAGGTTCTACATCCCTGTATGGGATTTCTTTTTTACTCAATTCCCTGGTAAAAGATTCAGGATAACCAAGCCAAAACAGATCCATTTTAGCATGGCGAATATATTCTTGAGCCTGCAAATAAGGGGGTGAAGTGATAAGCATATCCATTTCTTCGATTAAGACGCTTTCCAAGGTATCCACACCTGCTTTAACAGTGGATTTCACAGGCCCCCGGGAAAGTCTGTGATGTTCAGATATCCCTTTAATAACAGCATGCAGCCCCCCTTCAATCTTCTTATAAAATGTCTCCTCCCAATTACTTTTAAGCAAGCTGTTTATTCTCTTCTTGGATCTTGGGGATTTAGAAAGCTTTTGGCGCTGAATATCATCATAAGAAAATGTACGGGTAGCCTTAAGCAATGGTATTGTTAAAAGCAACTTAATTCCGTCATCACTCAGGGAGTGATAAAAGCCCCACATTCTAAAAAGGAACGGGAAGAATTCTTCAGGAAACCAATAGCCATAATTAGACCAGTCAGGTATAAACTCCTTATCTGATAGTCTCATATTGGAAAGCAGATCCTTAATATCATATTCGGGAAGACTCATCGTAGCGATCTTATGTAAGATCCCAAGGAGGGGGTTTAAATCCCATAGTTCATAATCATGACCATAAACACCGGACACCACACCTGTTGTACCATACCCTGCAAAGGGATCAAAAACAGTCATCCCCTTTTTGGCATATTTGTTTAGCGTATATGCAATTACCTGTGGAATAAACTTGGCAGGGTACCTATATAATGAAAAAGTCCCGTATGTCGTTGAAGGTATTTCCGGTACTTTATCTCTAAAAGTTATCGATTTTTTTAAAACAGCATTCGAGGATTTCATTTATGTAGTTTTTCTCTGTTTTTTATTAGATTCCTCCTTTGTACGGTTATTTAGACTTTATTTGCTTTCAGGTGCAGTAATTAAATGTCGGGAAAAACCAAGCACCTCTCTTAATGCATCAGGTTTGTCAATAGGTTCAAGGCATGTCAATCCTTTGCATACATAGACTAGAGCCTTGCCCTGTACCGGCTTTTTATTTAAGGTAGGTGACAGGATCCGGTCAAGCTCATAATCTTCTGCATCCCCCGAATTATAGGAGATTGTCGCTTGGGGCAGAAATAATTTATTTATTTCCTCCTTCAACCTACGGGTTTCGGGTTGATTCCGATAACCGGATACTACTATTTCAATAGGCGGGATCTTTGATAAAAGCCACGCCGAAAGAAATGTGGGATAGCCTGAAGGATACCTCGATATTCTTCCTGAAAAGGCATGTAACAGCTGATTTGCCATACTTCCCCATTCCCTCCGTCCTGTAAGGCGGCTTAGCTTGATTAAATTGTGGGCTGATACAGAATTTCCTGACGGAAGAGCTCCGTCCCGTACATCTTTACGACGTACAGGGAGATCATGGGAATCATGGGATGTGAAAAAAAACCCCTTATTTTCCTTATCCCAGAATAATTCTATTTGCTGATCCATTAATTCTATAGCAGCCTGAATATGATTATATTCAAACTGCGATTCCCATAACTCAATCAGTCCTTGTATGAAAAAAGCGTAATCATCAAGGTATGCAGGTATTATCGCCTCACCACTGCGATACCTGGCTAAAAGCCGACCGTCGGTCCCCCTTAAATTTTCCAGTATGAATTTAGCTGTATCCCTTGCAGTTTTGGTATACTCCTGTTCATTCAGGACACGACCTCCTTTTGCAAAGGCTGTAATTAAAAGACCGTTCCACGATGTCAGGACCTTATCATCTCTAAACGGCTTAGGCCGATTAATCCGGGCTTCCAGAAGGAGGGTGCGGGCCTTTTCCAATGCACCTTCAAGAATGTAGGGCCTATCGTTATCGGCAGTGCTTACCCTGATCCTATTTCCGCCGGTTTTATGCTTATCTATGTCGATTACTGAATCATATACTTCCTGGCCGATCAGATTCGGGATACTTCTACCCCCTTCAAAATTTCCTCTTTCTGTAATGTTAAAGTGCTTTGAGAAAAGCCTTCCGTCATCGTTGCCCAGAATTTTATATATATCAGCCTGTGACCATGTATAATATTTCCCTTCAACACCTTCCGAATCTGCATCCTCCGCTGATGCAAACCCCCCGTCAGGCGCCTTCATGTCACGGAGAAGATATATGAATATCTCCCGGGCAACCTGGGCATAGAACAGCTTTTGTGTTATTTGATACGCCTCCAGATATGCTGTGGCAAGTAAGGCATTATCGTAGAGCATTTTTTCAAAATGGGGAACAAGCCATTTGCCATCAGTACTGTAGCGATGAAACCCAAAGCCTATTTGATCATAAAGCCCGCCTTTCCTCATCATAACCAAAGTCCTCTCCACCATATCCAGAGCCTGATTATTTCCGGTATAATTGTAGTATCTAAGCAAGAAGGACAGGTTAACAGGCATGGGGAATTTAGGTTCGTCCCCGAATCCTCCGTAATAAGGATCGTAATCCACTTTAAAAACATTATATGCATGATTGAGCCAACGATCGCCGGGATCAGACCCTTCATGTTTTTCGATATCTTCTTGGAGCAACCCTACTAACATTTCTGCAGAATCGATGAGCTTCTGCCTGTCATTCTCCCACATTTCATTAACCTTCCCTAGGATCTCCGGAAGGCCGGGTTTTCCGTATTTTCTCGTTTTGGGGAAATATGTCCCGGCAAAAAAAGGTCTTTTATCAGCATCCATAATAACCGTAAGAGGCCACCCACCTTGGCCTGTGGCAGCCAGGCAGGCTTCTTGATATACGCTGTCTACGTCAGGCCTCTCCTCTCGATCCACCTTGATTGAAATATAGTTTTTATTTAGGATTTCGGCCACTTCCGGATCATTGAATGATTCTTTTGCCATTACATGACACCAATGACAAGTAGAATAACCAACCGAAAGAAAAATTGGCTTATCCTCATCGGCAGCTTTAGAAAAGGCTTCATTGCACCATGGGTACCAATCCACAGGGTTGTCTGCATGCTGTAGTAAGTATGGACTCTTACTTTCTTCTAGACGGTTCAATCTTAACCCTCCGTTTAGTATCTGTTTATCGTTACCTCTGCGGATATAGTGTAAACGAAGAAGTTTGAACGTATTCCGTAATTAAACCCGGTATTAATAGGAATACTAAGCTCCTGTAATGCTATATTTCTCCTTGGATAATTTTGCTTCAAGGAAGCCTTCGAGCCACTTCTTAACAGGCCCGAGTGAAGATTCGAGAATCCTTAGACTTCCCGGGGTTATATGATCCACGAAATAATTTTTAGCCGCCCTCATGGCTTCCTTGGCTTCATCCTCAGTCAACCTACCGTTCTTGGACCTTTCTCTTAATTCGTCTACAAGTACTTGATTAGTAGAACGGATTGCATCTATTCCCACTGATTCCGCTTCTACCAGAGCAGCGGAAAGTGATTGCCTTATAACTTCATGATCGATCTCCTGAATTTTCTTCCGTAACAATGCAATCCCATATACAATTAACGCCACAATAAAAAGGGTAACCACAGGAAACAGAATTCCTATACACTTAAAAGCAAAATCACTCAAAACCACTGTTGTTCCTCCTTTTTTCATAATGGTATATATTCCCTTTACTTATTACCCTCTGAATGTGTTAAATCCTTCCATAATATTGGATTTTATTCCTAACCACTCTGTAATTTAAAGATCATCAACTAATGTAGAGGCAAAAAAGCCCTTTTGGAGAACACTATTACAAGACACACAACAAATAAGGATGTGGAATCATATGGAAGTCAGAGAACAGGCTATCGTCCCTTTAGGCTATGGTAAATACGCACGTTCTGATAAAATCATTGCTCTTGATCCGATAGAGACTGATAGAGGACCTGGTCGCCGCACCAGAGTGTATATTGATCAACTCCCTAATCCTCTTATTGCCTCCAGAACTGAAAATTCCATCCTGGCAAGTATGGTCAGGACTCCCAGGGAAATTGTAAAGGCTACAGCCGCCTTTGAATTATTACAGGATCTTTTCGATGATATACAACAAGTGGGTTCAATGCTTAGAAAAAGCATTAAGGATGAGGCAGGGCTTGATCTGGAAGATATTGAGGATAAAATCAGGGATATTTTAGAGCACAGATTTGATCTAGAATAAAACCTGATACAAAATTTAAAAGAGGATTTCTTCTATTCAGGTTGAATATCTATACCCAGAATTAAGTGTTACTACATACTTTATTTTAAAACCTATTTCCTTCTGTGATAAATATGTACAACTGTAACCTTATACCTGTATAAAACATTCACATCCAGCATACAAATTGCGTTTCCGTCCCTTGGGGGACTGAGAAAGCTCTCAAAGCTCTCGAGGTGATGGTGCCGGATCTACTCAAGGAGGAATGAAATTTGCTCGGTGAGAGGATACGCAAGAAACGAAAGGAACGGGATAAAAGCTTAAGCGAACTTTCTGAATTAACAGGGCTAACCGCTAGTTTCCTAAGTCAGGTGGAAAGAGATGTTACAGAACCGTCAATTACATCCTTGCGAAAAATAGCGAGAGCACTTGACGTGCCGATATTCTATTTCTTACTGGATACCGAAGAACAAAGCCCTGTTGTAAGGGCTGAAAACCGTAAGGTCCTGAAGTTCCCACAATCTGATCAGACTTTTGAATTATTAACCCCGGATCTTAGTGGGCAGATGGAATTAATGATTGCCACTCTCAAGCCGAATACTGCTACCTGTGATGAACCCCTTACTCACCCGGGGGAAGAATGTACATTTGTCCTCGAAGGTGAAATGGGAATTGAAATCGGTGAAGACAACTATCATTTAAAACAAGGTGATAGTATTTATTTTTATTGCACAATCCCTCATAAAATCACAAACGTAGGGAAAACAGATTTGGTTTTTGTATCAGTAATGACACCCCCGTCTTTCTGATACAGATCATATCAACCTTCAGCCTACCGGAACCCGGGGGGAATAAAACATAAAAACCAGTATATTATCAGTGTGCCGTCGGTAAAATCACAGTAATTTTCGCACCTTTTTGGCAATATATATTTTCTACTCTTATTGTCCCCCCGTGCTGTTCTATGATGCTCTTTGCTATATTAAGCCCAATGCCTGTCCCATGACCTTTTGTAGTGAAGAAAGGCCTGAATAACATCATCATTGCCGCACCGGTTATACCGGGCCCTGAATCGCGGAACTCCACTATAACACTTCGCCTATCAGTTGAATTTTCAGCCTTAACATACAGTTCACCCCCACCTGCATCCATGGCTTCAATTGCGTTTCTACAGATATTTTCGAAGACTTGACGGAGTTTATCCGGATCCCCGGGGACATTAGAAATATTATCAGAATAGGCGCGGATAATATTTATATTTTTGCAAGCGGGTTGCAGCTCAATTATATCAAGGATTTCCTCCAGGATCGAAGGGATCGAAACCAACGAAACATTTCCTACAGTCAATTCTCTGAGATCCCCAAGATCATGTGCAACCCGGGTCGCCTGTTCCACCTGTCGGAGAAGGAGTCTTATTGTTTGCTTTAATTTTAGGGGCAGCCTTTGATCTATCTCCATCATTTGCATACAGCCTTTGATCACCGAAAGCGGATTCTTAATTTCGTGAGCCGCCCTAACCGCTAATTGTTCTAAAGTCTCTATTCGTTCCAGCATTGATCCTATGGTCGGGTTAACCCTGGGTTTTATACGTGTCATAAAATTCTCCCATATCAGGGCCAGATCAAGAAGTATGCTGCTGCAATAATCTATATCATCCTTACTAAATCTGTCACCTTTCTTCCTGCCAATAATAAATAATCCAATGGTATCGTCACCACAGGTAAGCGGTATTATCATACATGAAGGCCAGGGTGTTTCATTCATATAAAAGCATTGAACAAACATATCCATCATATTTGCTTCCAAATATTCAAGTGCCTTGCTTGTCCATCCCTCAACTTCCGGATCCCCTAAAATGATATTTGCCAGGATACTATTTAGAGGACCCCGCCCCGGCAGATCGTGTATCATATCAATTTTTTGAGGCTCGGCAGGGCAAGCAGTTAAAAAATCACTTGCCGGAAAAAGCAGGGAGAATATTTCCGGACTATTCCAACAGTTAACAAAGGCTCCTACCTGAAAATTTATTGTCTTTCTTAAACCCGTTAAAAGACCCCTTGCGACACGGGTAATATCTTTTGAATTTCTGCAGACAGCAAAAGCATATTCTATAAAAGCAATCCTTACCCGCTCCTTAATACCTGAAAATGTACAGGTGCTTAAGAAGGCCTTATTTGCAGATGAAACAATGGCGGAAATTATCCTCATATCCGCCGTACCCAAACCCTTGCCCGGAGGGTTCCAAAGGGATAGCATCCCTACATCCCCTGAATCATTTGGGATGGGGGTGCAAATTGCCGAGTGATTGCCAAACTTGTCTAAAATACGGCATTGGCCTTGCTCTACATATACCGGTGCCGACGTTTTTCCGGCAAAACACATAGCAGGACAATCGGATATTTTTATATCGTAATTCTTTATATCCATATTTTGTTTTTCTCCGGCAACGGATGCCGGTTTAAGTGTGCCTGTGTTTCTATCTGAGATACATATAAGAGCTGATTCAGCCAGCCCCAAAGAGACAGGAAGCTCTGTCAGATTGTTAAATGTGCCACAAAGTTCATTAGCTGATGTAAAAACATTATAAGCCTCAAGTACCCTCAGAATATTATCGGCCCTAGATCCTTTATTTTTAGGAGAGATCGCCATATAAAACAGATGGATGAATTTCTCTGAAAGACGACAAAGAGTATCCTCATCGTCAGAATCAAACGGAGGAGACGAAGAATCAGCAAAAACAGCAATTATAGTTAAAGCTTTTTTATATACGTAATCGAAGGATATCAGCACATCCTTGAAATTAAAGGCGGAAAGATGGTTTTTAATAATGCTTACAGGAACTTTTTTTCTGATATTCTTTAGAATACAATTTGAAACAGGTTGCCATGATTCCTGCCTTTCATCAGATCCGGGACCGGATTCCGGATAAATATAAACCCCGGCTGTCGCACCGTGGGGGCAAACGTAATCATCCGTTATAAGCATGGCATAATCAGCCCTGCAGGCGTAAGCAATTAGTTGCAACGCCCGGGTATAAAAAACTTTCACCTCACATGAAGTCCGATTTTTAAAATTGTTCTCCGGCTCGTCGATTTGGTATGAACGTATATATCCGGTTTTAAGTATTTTTCTTTTACCCGTTCTGTTTGTTCCTTTTTGCAATACGGAATCTATGAGATTTTTAAATAAAACAGACAATAGGATCACCCCGGAATATTATTGTTTCATACGGAAACAAAATGGGTCAGCAGCCTACCCTTCACGATCCTTACTGTCTTTGTTGTTCCTTTTTATATTATCGAATATTTAAAATCTAAGAGTTATCAGTTTGTTTTCAGCTTAATAACAGTCCTGCACCTGCAGCAAGGAGAACCAGGCCTAACCCTTTGAGCCATGTCATCGGCACAGGGTTCAGCCCAAAAAATCCGAAGTGATCTATAACGAGAGCTGTTAGAGTTTGCCCTACAACAATAAAGGTAGTTGCCACTGCTACCCCCAGTTTAGGTATACTGGAAATAACACCCCACGTAATAAGAACACCCAATAAACCACCAAACGGGGAATACCAAGGGGTCCGGGTTATACGACTGAGATCCCCCTCCCCTGCGTTAAACACAAATAAAAGGATTAAGATGGTAATAAGCCCGATGATGTGCACAACGAGAATAGTCTCGTAATTACCTATAACCTGTCCGAGCCTGGTATTTATTGAACCTTGTACCGCCATAGATATACCGGCAACCACAGCAATGACAAAGCCGAGGATTTTCAGGGACATAACACACGCCACCCTTCATTAGCGAGTGTAACCCTCACCTGAAAACCCTATTCCTATTTTCCGGACATTAGGATAGGGCCCCCGGGGTAAGACATGACAACTTCTTGTTCGGGAATATCGTAGCATTCCTTGATCTCCTGTAATGCCTTGGGGAAATCCTTTGATAAAAACCTGTTGTACAAAGCTGAAAACCTATGTATTATTGAAGTTGTCAATGATTCGCAGGCCTCGGATCTGAAGGGGTGATCCGGGCTCAGCAAAGATGTGGAAGTTTCCCGAACTTCATCCGGGAGATAATTGAGATCAACAGCAACGTTAACTCCTATCCCGACAATAGCATAATCCAGCTTATTCCCGATAAACCTGGTTTCAGATAAAATACCACACACTTTCTTTCCGGACACCAGCACATCATTAGGCCATTTAACCGTTGCTGGGAACCCAGTCCCCTCCCGAATTGCTGAGCGCACTGCAGTCCCCGCCGCAAGTGATAACCAACCCATGTCCTGCAGTTGGGCTTTGGGTTTTAGCAGTATAGACAAGTATAATCCGCCAGGTGGTGAATACCACACCCGCCCGTGCTTACCCCTACCTTCACTCTGGACTTTTGCTACAACACAAGCGCCTTGGGAGGCCCCTGTAACAGCGAGATCGGCGGCCGTAGTATTTGTTGATTTTACCTCATTAAAGCGTATTATCTGCCAGCCTCCGGGATTTGATTTTTTCCCCTTCCACCAGGATCCGACTTCAAACAAGCGAACGCCTTTCCATATTCGAAAATCCTGCGCAAGACATTGGATACGACAGTCGTCGGGCGTCAAAAGATCCGGGTTTATTTCAGCCAAAGGGATAATAACAAACCCTCTTTCCCATATTCGGGGATGGGGGAGAGTTAAATCCTGAGTCTCTATTATTACTTCCTCATAGATATTCTTTGAATCAGTCAAAGAACTGCCACCCAAATTGAAAAAATACATAAGAATATCAATGTCAAGGATTCTCGGCCCCCACCTTACTGTCGGCTCCCTGCCAACTCGGGTTTCGATATCCTTGCAAAGGGATAACAGATCCAAAGGTGACAGACAGGTATCAATTTGGGCAACGGCATTCAGAAACGAGCCTTGCTCTGTATAGCCCACAGGCTCTGTTTCATAGAGGGATGAGGCATTAATAACCTTAAGTTGCCCTGAAGCATTAAGCATAGCAAGGCCTTCAACAATGTTTTCACGCCTATCTCCTAAGTTTGAACCGAATCCTAAATACACCCGCGCATATGTTTTCGTCACTCCCGGTTGCTCCTAACAATTTCTACTTCAACATAATCCAGTATCCCACCCATAGAGACCCCGGGCTTTCTTACCCTTACAATTATATACTTTACGGAATATGCAGATAAGATTTCCCCTGCAATGCTTTCCGCCACAGCCTCAATTAAATTGTAAGTCCTTTCCTGAACTATCTCTTGTACAATTGTGTATACATCGACATAATTAATACTTTGTTCCAAGTCATCGGATTGACCCGGAATTGCAAGATCCGTGATCAACTCTACATCCACTTCAAATTTTTGCCCGAGCTCTCTTTCACCTTCAAACACCCCATGATACCCGTAAAACACCATGTTTTTTAGGGTTATCCTGTCACCCTTCACGAATACTCCCCCCTCTTACGATAGCGTCAGCCATACGGGCAACTCTAGCCATATACTTTACATCGTGAACACGCACGATATCAATACCGGACGCAACCGCAAGAGCGACAGTGGCAGCTGTGCCTTCAATTCTGTCTCCTGTCGAAAGTCCCAACGTTTTTCCGATAAATGCCTTACGTGAAGTTCCCAGGACTACAGGATAACCAAGGTTCTTTAGTTCTTTAAGCTTTCTTAACAATTCAAGATTATGGATACGTGTCTTACCAAACCCAATCCCGGGATCAATTAATATGTTGTCGTTGGATATTCCATAATTCTTAGCCTCATCAGCAGCTGTAAGAAGAGATTTTATTACTTCAGATACCACTGACTCATATTCCGGGTTTTTCTGCATATCTTTCGGTCGGCCTTTCATGTGCATCAGTACTATAGGAACCCCGGCTTTAGCCACCACTTCCCCTAAACGCGGATCCATTGATAAGGACGAGATATCATTAATCATGTGAGCACCTGCAGCAATAGCTGCTTCTGCTATCTCACTTTTATATGTATCCACTGAAATAGGAATTGGAAAATCTTGTCCGAGCCTCTTAATAACAGGAATTACCCGCCGGATTTCTTCTTCCGTCGGTACAGGATCAGAGCCTGGCCTTGTAGATTCCCCGCCGATATCAATAATATCAGCCCCCTGTTTAACAAGGCTCCACGCATGCTCCACTGCTAAGTCAGTGGTTTCATGCTCCCCGCCGTCTGAAAATGAATCAGGAGTTATATTAAGAATACCCATAACATAAGTCTTGGCCCCTAAAATCAAACTATGTCTTCCAAGTCGGAGGGTCTTGTCACCGGATGCTTCCTTTGCAGAAAGGACTTGTGAAATCTTTTTCCCTATCTCCGGTAAATCAAAATATTGACGCATAAGTCCCTTCGAAATTCGAAGTAATTGTTCAGTTGTTCCCATAAGTAAGACATCGGTGATATCCCCCGTAAGAGAAGCCACCTTTGCACTTACGGCAGCCTCCCCGCCTTTTGACAGTGCCTCCTGCTTAACTATTACTGCCTGCTTTGAGGATAAATCTTTAAGAAGTATTACATGAAAAATGCCTTTCTTTTTCATTATGTCAATACCTTCGGGGAAAACTCCGATTCTTTCCATTTCAGCGGAAATATCATGTTCGGATTCGATTGCAAGAATGCGGACATCATAGTGCTTTTGTTTTTTAAAATCAGCAGACTCTATCAGATTTATCACTCCCTGGCGCGTCTGTTTGCGCAAAGTATCATACAACGTTTACACCGAGGGTCTTTTCCATTTCTTTAAGGGCAAATCTATGGGCCTCCTCATCAAAGGATGACATGCAATCCTTTAATGCGGTAACCTTATAATTTAGCATTCTGCCATCTGCAGCTGTATATAGGTTGCAAATATTAGTACATACACCTGTTAGTAAAATTTCGTCTATGCCAAGTTCCCTCAGGGTCAAATCTAAATCTGTTTGGAAGAAACCACTGTATCTACGTTTAGGAATGACTATATCACCGGGTTGGGGTTTTAGGGCATCTACTATTTCGGCCCCCGGGGTCCCCACAATACAATGGGGAGGAAACATTTCAAATTCAGAATCGTCTTTTTCATGTAGATCACATAAGTATATTATAGGCTGTTTACAGGCTCTGGCCCTCTTAATTTCTTGGGAGATAGCATCAACAACTTTATCTGCATCGGGACCAATATATAATTTACCGTCAGGTTCAATAAAGTCCCTTACCATATCTATTATTATAAGTGCCTTTTTTGACATACCGTACCACCCTTTTAAAACTATGGTATTTCCCATCATAAAGGGGTTAAACAAAACCGGCCTATAAATCGATTATGCCCGTTTAATATAACAGGGTAATATACGCCGTATCCGTAACCTACAGATCTTGATCAATCTGATCCATTACCCGCCTGAAAATACCTATACCTGATAACATCCAATCCCCAATATCATCTTCCATACGCCTTACGAAGGATTTATCTTTGATAGAGGGTAAGTTAATCTTAATATTAAAGTGGGCGCCCCTCATTCCTGCCCAAGCAACAAGACAGCTGACCGCAACATCTGATAAGGCGCTTTTCATTCCGTGTTTCATCATAATTTCAGAAAGGCGCAAGACTTCCAATGAAGCTTTCATAACCTGTGCGGGAACACGGCATGCTTCCTTAAAAGCATCCTGAATGGCAAGAACCCTGTTTTGTTTTTCTTCTTCAGTAGTTTTCGGTAATCTGAAGGCGGCGATTACTTTATCATAGGCTGCAGCATCCTCTTCAGCTAGGACCAGGAGGTCTGCCCGAAGATTACCTGCAGTATTAACCGCTTCAAGTACCGTTTTCGCAGTATCGTCATCCCCGGAAATCCGGGAAGCAGTCAAAGACCCTACCATACCTATTAAAGCCGCTGAAAGGCCAGCCACTACAGCGGAAACACTACCTCCGCCCGGAGTGGGGGATCCCTTCGCAACCGCCTCTGCATATTCGGAAACCTTGAGTTCTGAAAAAATCATAAAACGACCCTTCTCCCTTCGTTTATAACAAGCTGCCCCTTTTTAATCACTTTATCTACAATATTAATACCTAATTGATACGGGATTTTCAGGTATGTATCAACATCCATAATAACGATATCCGCAAGCTTCCCCACTTCAAGACTGCCTACGAGGTTCCCGCGGTTTAAGGCGTAGGCTGCATTAAAAGTGCTTGCGCATATAATTTCAGCAGGATGCAACTTCATTTCCAGGGCGGCCAGGTTCATAATAAACTGCATAGAACGTGTAGGACTTGTACCCGGATTAAAATCAGTGGCTAAAGCTATCGGGCATCCCGCTTCAATAAAAGCTTTTGCATCGGCATATCTTTGCAAGCCAAGGGTAAACGAGGCTCCGGGAAGGAAAATTGCTATTACCCCTGATTCAGCCATTCTGCGGATACCCTCGTTTGAGGCGTACATTAAATGTTCCGCAGAAATAGCCCCAACCTCAGCCGCCAGTTCTGCCCCTCCTGAAAAAACCATTTCATCTGCATGGATTTTCGGGAGAAAACCCAATGCAAGCCCTGCCTTTAGTATTTTTCTGGATTGGCTGATTGAGAATATCCCCTTTTCGCAAAATACGTCACAGAATTCCGCAAGGTCCTCTTTGTCCACAGCAGGAAGCATATGATCTATTACATACCCTACATAGCCTTCTGTATTCCCGGTATATTCAGGGGGCACAGCATGTGCACCCATAAATGTCCCCACTACGTCGATAGGGTGGAGTTCATTAAGTTCCCGTATAACACGGAGAATTTTAAGTTCTTCATCAACAGACAGTCCGTACCCGCTTTTTATTTCTACGGTAGTCGTACCATGGGACATCATTATATCCAAATGCTTAAACCCTAGTGCCACCAGCCGGGAACGGGCGGCCTCACGGGTTGCCTTCACCGTAGAAAGAATTCCACCACCGGACTTCAAGATTTCAAGATAAGTTTTACCTTCAGCCCTTTGAATAAATTCCCCCTCCCGTGAACCCGCAAAAACCAAATGCGTATGAGGATCTACAAACCCAGGCAAAACTACCATATCTTCAGCATTTATTATCTTTGCATCCGATGTTAATTCAATTTCTTTCCTTACCTTGGAAGCATCCCCCACCGCCACGATGTGTTCATTAAACGCAGCTACGCTCCCACCTTTAATTATTGCTAATTCCCTCATGGAAGATGCCGTACGCGGCCTGGCAATATCGCTTGCAAGAGTAATAAGTTCAGATGCATTTTCCACTAACAAGTTTGCGCGGACACCGGACTCCTTTGCGCCCATCAATAAAATCTCCTCCATTACCAAGGCGGGAATTGTTACACAATGATCAAGTGCTGCTACCCCATATCTTCGTTTCCAGTACATGTTCCCCGGAAAATTCCTCAAGTCGTAGATAATGTCGGGCAACATCTAAGAGCGCATCCATAGGTACAAGGCCTATGATCTCACTGCCGATAACAGGCACACCATATCGCTCAGCCTCTGTTTTCACCAAGTTAAAAACCATATGCATGGGAGTTCTTCTAAAGTCCGTTAAGTTCATGGAAACCTGGGCTATATTCCTGTCTTCTAACATAATGCCAAGGGCTTTTACAAACATTAAGCCACCACCGCTTGCCCGGACTTGCCGGGCTATCTTTTTCGCAATAGAAATATCGGAAGTGCCAAGGTTAATATTGTAAGCAACCAGATAATGGCGGGCCCCGATAACTGTAGCGCCGGCAGTGGGATGCATAACAGGCTCCCCGAAATCAGGGTGCCTTTCCGGGAGGCTGATTTCCTTTTTCAGGCCTTCATATTCTCCCCTTCGGATATTTGCAAGGTTTCGGCGATCTTCAGTGACAGCCGCCTCCTCATAAAGATATACCGGAATACGGAGTTTATCCGCAACTTCCCTTCCTAAAGATTTTGCAAGCTCAACGCATTCTTCCATGGTAACCCCGCTTACCGGTATAAAAGGGACTACATCCGTAGCTCCTATGCGTGGGTGCTCCCCTTTGTGCTCCTCCATATTTATAAGCTCAGAAGCACGGGAGATTGCCATAAATGCCCCTTCCTTAACTGCCGAGGGTTCACCCGCAAATGTTAAAACAGATCTATTGTGATCTACGTCTGAGGACCGGTCTAACAGCTTCACTCCGGGAACATTCCGAATCACATCGGCGATTTCCTGTATTACCTCAGGCCTTCGGCCCTCACTGAAATTAGGAACACACTCTACAATTCTTGTTACCATGGATTTTATTTTTACCTCCCATATATTATCTGTGACTTCTTTATTTCGTCAATGGGACCATGTTTCCTTCCCGGTTTACTCGGGGAGAATCCGGAAAAGAGGAGCAAGATCACATAATTTCGGTCATAAACCAACATTTGTTCCATAGAATCGTGGCTGAAAGCGATAAAATGAGATATATAAAGAGCAAACAGCGCCAATATTCAGATATTATGACACTGAAATTGACGCTGCGGATCCATTTATAATATTTTTATAATTTAGAATCAATAAGCTTTGCTAATTCTTGCTTAGGCCTAAACCCTACAAACCTTTCCACAACTTCCCCATTTTTAAAAAGGATAAGCGTGGGTATACTCATTACCCCGTACGCAACAGCCGACTCAGGGTTTTCATCTACATTTAACTTGGCAACCTTCATTTTACCTGAATAATCCTGTGCTATCTGTTCCAAAACCGGTGCCATTATCCGGCAAGGGCCGCACCATTCAGCCCAAAAATCCACAAGTATAGGCCCGTCTATACCAAGGACTTGATCTTGGAATGTGCTGTCCTCAACATTAATGATTCCTTTTTCCATACTTGGCACTCCCCCTTTTATACTATAATTTTATGCCATGGATATACCATGTTCAGATCTAGACTATAGCACTGAACCAATTTAAACGAGTTTGCTGAAAAGCCTTGCAAAATCCGCAATTTTATCAGTGCAATCCTTTTCTCCAGAAGAAACAGTTTGTGCAATACATTCACCTAAATGTGATCCTGCTATTGCTACGCCTGCCTGTGTAACAGCAGCTTTTAAGGCGGCGACCTGGATTATAATGTCTTCACAGGTCCGACCCTCCTTAATCATTCTCTGCACCCCTCTGGCCTGACCCTCTATGCGTTTCAGCCTTGTTATTATATCGTCCTCCGTATTTTTCGTCAGCATTAAAGCATCCTTTTCCTCTTCTTTTTCAAATCCGTCCTGCCTCACTGCCTGTTATACACCCCCTGCGCAGGATACCCGTGTTCCATAGTATTACGCACTATGTGATAAAATAGTTATCACAATAGTTCAAGGAAAGCATCAGAATAACCAATATCAGATATATAAGATTTATAATTGGGTATATACCATACGGGGTATAGCATAACACCCGAAAGGGATTCCTGTCAAGAACATCGAGGCTATTCTTGACAGTATTTTAACACGGTGTTAAACTTCCTTTAGTAGCTCATGTTATAAGTAGGTGCTAATTGATTTCTGCGAGGAGGGGAAATGCAGGTGAATTATTACCTCACCGAAGAACAAAAGATCATCAAGGAGCTTTCAGCAAAAATTGCAGACGAAAAGATTGCACCGCAGGCAGCCGAACTCGATGAGGCTGAGAAGTTCCCTTGGGATCTTATTAAGGTTTTAGCCGAATCTGATTTATTTGCGGTATGGGTCCCTGAAGAATATGGAGGTCTTGGGGGCGGTATATTTGAGCAATGCCTTGTTGTAGAAGAGCTTTCCCGGGCATGTGCCGGGGTGGCTGTATCCTATGCGGCCAGCGCCCTTGGAGGGTTTCCCATTCTTATGTTCGGCACTGACAAACAAAAACAGAAATTTATGCCGGATATAGCATCAGGTTCAAGACTTGCAGCCTTCGCACTTACAGAATCTGATGCGGGCTCTGATGCAGGAAACATACGGACCACAGCTACCCATAATAAAAATTGTTATGTACTTAACGGTACTAAGCAATGGATAACAAATGGCGGCGAAGCAGATATATACACCGTTATTGCTACTTTAGATCCTAAAAAAGGACCCAGGGGGATGGCAGCCTTTATTGTGGAAAAAGGCACCCCTGGATTTAGTTTCGGGAAAACTGAAAAGAAGATGGGCATAAGATCCTCCTCCACAAGGGAACTGATATTTAAAGATTGTGAGATCCCTGCAGAAAACCTTTTAGACCGAGAGGGAAAAGGATTTTTAATTGCCATGCGGACCCTTGACAAAACACGCCCCGGGGTAGCTGCCCAGGCTGTCGGTATAGCCCAGGGTGCACTTGATAAAGCATCAGAATATGCAATAACACGTGTACAATTCGGAAAAAGAATCGGAGAATTTCAGGCTATTGAGCACATGCTGGCTGATATGGCCACACAAATCGAGGCAGCGCGGGCATTAACCTACAGTGTAGCCCGGATGATTGATTCAGGTGAACGCCATATTTCAAAGGCTTCAGCCATGGCAAAATTATTTGCATCAGATGTGGCAATGAAAGTTACCTGCGATGCCGTACAGATATTTGGCGGGTACGGCTATATGCGTGACTACCCCGTTGAAAAAATGATGCGGGATGCAAAAATCACCCAAATTTATGAGGGAACAAACCAGATCCAGCGTTCCATTATCGGGAGTGAAGTCATTAAGGGGGCATTGAGACGCAAATGAATCTGGTAGTCCTGGTGAAACAAGTCCCGGAAACAACGAATATTAAAATTAACCCCGAAACCAACACCCTGATCAGAGAAGGGGTATCATCCATAGTAAACCCTTTTGATATGTATGCCTTGGAACAAGCCTTAAAAATCCAAGATGAACATGGGGGAAAAGTAACATGTATTTCTATGGGGCCCCCCCATGCAGAGGCTGCATTACGTGAAATGTTGGCTGTCGGCGCAAATGAGGCAATCCTTCTTTCAGATAAAGCTTTCGCCGGTTCAGACACTTTAGCCACTTCATACACATTGGCAAAAGCCATAATGAAACTTGATAAGTTTGATTTAATAATTTGTGGGAAACAAGCAATAGACGGGGATACTGCCCAAGTCGGACCCGGTGTCGCTGAGCACTTGGATATTCCCCACATCACTTATGTCAATAAAGTCGAAGAAATTACAAATAACCAAATCCGTGTACACCGCATGACTGAGGAAGGCTATGATGTTATCCTTTCATCTTTACCCGCCCTTATCACAGTTGTGAAAGAAATAGGCGAACCCAGGATGCCATCTATAAAGGGTACATTGAGGGCAAGAAAAACTAAAATTCCTATGTGGACTGCAAAGGATATAGAGGCAAATGAAAGGATGCTGGGACTGTCAGGATCTCCCACACAGGTTATACGGATCTTTTCTCCGGAAGCCAGATCAGGTGGTGAAATCATACAAGGAGAATCCGCATCGGAAATGGCTGACAATTTATTAACCAGATTAATGGCAAGCCACATAATCTAAATACAGAAATAAATATGGCCTTATAAGCAGGAGGCATTTACTGATGTCGATTAAAATTATCCCAACAAAATGCACAGGTTGTGAGGCATGCATCAACGCATGCCCCTATGGTGCAATAAAAATTAAAGGTAATATTGCACATCTCCTTGATAATTGTACCTCATGCATGGCTTGCATCAGGGAATGCCCTACAGGAGCAATAGTTTTAAAAGATCCAGGATCATATCAGGAACAACCCCGGACATTAATAGAGCAGGGAACAGGTGTGTGGATATTTGTTGAACAACGCCATGGAATACCTGCAGGGGTTGTGTATGAACTTTTAGGCCGGGGACAAGCCCTTGCCCACGATTTAGGCGAAGAATTATGTGCGGTATTATTAGGGTATAATATTGAATTTATAGCGGGGAAATTAGCAAAGTACGGTGCGGATAAGATATATATAGTCGATGATAAGGCACTTTCTGATTTTGAAGATGAGCCCTACGCCCAAGTAATTGCTGGACTTGTAACGGAGTTTAAACCTTCTATTTTTCTTTTTGGAGCAACTACTATAGGGAGATCCCTTGCTCCGAGGATAGCTGCAAAGCTGGGAACCGGGCTTACTGCAGACTGTACTGAACTTTCCATTGATAAAAAAGACAGGCTCCTTCTTCAGACCAGACCTGCCTTTGGCGGGAATATTATGGCTACAATTATATGTCCTGATAAGCGCCCTCAGATGGCAACTGTACGCCCGAAAGTGATGAAGCCGGCAGAACATAATCAAGCCCGAACCGGTAAGATAATTAGGATTGTTCAGGAAATTGCCCCTTCACGGGCTAAATTCTTAGAAACTTATAAAACTCCGGGGCAGCAGGAAAATATCCAAGAGGCTGATATAGTAGTATCAGGAGGCAGGGGCATCGGGGAACCCGGGAACTTTAGGCTTCTTCAGGAGCTCGCAGCGCTATTAGGCGGTGCAGTAGGTGCATCACGGGCTGCGGTTGATGCAGGTTGGGTACCATATGCAAATCAGGTAGGACAAACCGGCAAAACTGTACGGCCAAAACTCTATATCGCCTGCGGCATATCCGGTGCTGTCCAACACTTGGTAGGAATGTCATCCTCTGATGTAATAGTGGCTATTAACAATGATCCTAACGCACCGATTTTCTCTGTAGCGACTTATGGAATTGTAGGGGATGTACTAGAAATCGTTCCCGCCCTTATTAGCAAGCTCCGCGGGAGTTCTTCCTAGTCTCCGCTATTTCTTAACTGTAGAATTAATTCTGCCTCACCGTGGCCTATACCTACGTTTTTTGCAATTTCTTGTACGTTTAACCCTTCATCTGCTAACTTAAAGATTAGAGCACGCTTCCCCTCAGGTTTTGTTTCACTGGTACCGGTATCCGTCAAATGTTCTACTGACATTTCCTCTGTTGCTTCAGGTTCCTCCCTCTCATTATCCTTTACTTCATTTTTTTCATGGGCCTCTAATATATCCTTGAGAAGGGCAATCTTTTCTTCTGCTTCATCCAGTAATTTGGCAGCTATCGCAGTTCTCTTTTCCAGTACGCCTATAACTTGTTCAGCTGCATTTTCTATGGCTTCTGTCATATCATCGGCCATATCCGGGGGCGGGGATTTTTTAGTTTTCAATATAATACCTGAATCTTCCTTTAGTTTACGGTTTGCTGTCACCCCAAGAGAAAATCCCAGCACCGCAACGGCCCCGACCAATTTAACTATTCCAAGCAATATTTTCTGAAGAATTGTCCATAGTCCCATGTTACTAGACCTCCACATCAATTATTTGACCGGGGGATATACAAGGATCATCTTTAGAATCATTAATACCTGTTTTTTTATCGGAGCCTTTAAAAGCCCTCTCCCCGTCATTTTCGCCTTTTTCCTGACTTTCTTTTCGGGTTTTATCATCACTCCGGATTTTTTCACTGTCTGCTTCCGGAGCAGCCTGAACCTGCCTTGATTTGCTCTCTGCCTGTTTTGAAAGCTCTGTTTCAAAGGTTTGCTGTCCGGTAGCAGCCATCCTATGATGTACCTTCTGAATTCCTTCAACTTCTTTACTTTTTGCAATTACATTCCGGACATCAATTGATCGCATAGACACTTTTTCCGCCCCCATACTCAATTGTCAATCTCTGAGAAATGTGCCCTAAGCCGTAAAATCGCCTGAGTATGAAGTTGTGATACTCTCCCTGCAGTTATACCTAAAAGATCTGCTATTTCTTTAATCATAAGATCGTTATAATAGTAAAGACTGACAACTGTTTTTTCCCTTTCGGGGAGCCTGTTTATGGCTTGGGCAAGCCGGGTCTTTATTTCGTCCGCTTCATATTCAAGATAAGGATCAAGCCCTTCAGGATCTGGGACTGCATCAAATAGGGTAATTGTATCCCCCTCTTGGCTGACTTGGATCATTTCATCCAATGACAGCACCGCCCCTCGGGATATGTCAGTCAAAGCTTTATGAAATTCACTGATACTTATTCCTAATTCACAGGCAACTTCCTCATCTGTGGCTGCCCTATGTAGTCTTTTTTCTAAAACACCATATGCGTGTTGAATCTCTTTAGCCTTTCTTCGTATTGATCTGGCTACCCAATCCATTTCGCGAAGACCGTCTATCATAGCCCCCCTTATTCTTGGTTTTGCGAAAGTCCCGAACTTTACTCCTTTATCGGGATCAAATCTGTCTGCAGATTCAATAAGCCCGATAACCCCCCACCCAACAAGATCATCATAGTCAATAATAGTGGGGCATCTCATATTGACCCTCCCTGCAATGGTCATAACAAGTGGAAGATGATCCTTAATCAACTTCCTTCTGATGTTTGATTCCTGAGGGGATTTATGGTCATATTGGGTTACCGGATTAAGCATGGCTCACAACAACCCCTTACGACGCATTTCGTACTGACACTCTAAAACATACTTGATAATATCATCCTGTTTCTTGTGATCTATTTCGGTGAATTTTACCGACACACCAAAGCATTCCCCCTTCTCCGTTTCCTTGCGGGATAAATGGATTATAACTGCCTTTGCCTGAATTTCGGTTCCGTCAGGCAGCTTAAACTTTAATTCCAATTCAGAACCGATATCGAAATTATAAGTCTCAGGTGAACACCAGGTTATAATCCTTACCCCACCGCCTGAAAGATTCACAATATGACCGTGTATGCATTCTGTAGCTTCCCGACAATTCGGTTCCAAAGGCTCGCATTCTAACGGGATGTTAATTTTTACTCTGACAAACTCCCTTCTTTGAACCCTAAAAAGCTTTTCCGGTTTCTTAACGTGAATAACAGGTATAGGCTCTAATTCTACAAGCTCTATATGTGTATCGAAAGTATATTTTCCGTCCTCTGCTACTATTTCCATGCGTATCGGATCCCCTATGTCAAGCCTTATTATGACACCTTTATGGGTAGGAGCAGCCAAAACCAGCATTTTCCCGGTACCTTCAATGCGGCTGGGGTACCTGCCTGAATAAGGTCCCTCCGGGATAACAATGACAACTCTTCTGTTAACATCGAAAATATGCTGACGCTGAATGTATGTAGTACCCATATTTAGTCCTATCCCCACCTATAGTTTTATGACCTAGGAATCCAAATCACACATATCTGTGTCTGACCTTATGAAACATTTTAGAAAATAACCCTGCCAAGCCTCGGATATTATTACCCTCCTGGATTTTTTGACCGTTAAGTCTTTTTGCCACCCTCATTACAGCTCTTGACGCATCACTGTAAGGATAGGCCAAAAAGAACGGCTGCTGCGAAATAACAGCGTTTATCACTGCGGGATCCCTCGGTACAAACCCTAAAAAGTCTGTTTCCATTGCAAGAAACTTTCGGGCAACAATAGATATATTATCCGCTGTATCTTCAGCATTCTTCCGGTTTTTCGCCATGTTGACCACAAGCATAACGGAGGCACCGGGATTCTCATATGCAATGGTTTTTATTGCAGCATAGGCATCCGCCACTGCAGTAGGCTCAGGCGTTGTGACAACAACTATTTCCCGGACAGATGTCAAAAATGCAAGGACATTCGGTGAAAGCCCTGCACCAGTATCAATAATGATAAAGTCAGCTTCATGTCCAAGGGACTTTAATTTCTCAATAAGCGCCTCCCTTTCTTCTTCTGACACACGAAGCAAGCGTTGGGCTCCTGATCCGCCCGGAATTATTTTGATACCCCCGGGCCCGGCAACTTCTATATCCTTTAGATCTACTTCCCCGAGAGCCACATGCTCGAGTGTGTATTTAGTAGTCATACCTAACAAAAGATCGATGTTACCAAGTCCAATATCAGCATCGATCACCAGTACTTTTGTACCACCGGATGCCAGTGCAATTGACATATTAATAACCAGATTTGACTTACCGACCCCCCCTTTGCCGCTGGTTACAGCAATGATACGCTGGGGTTTGGTATGATCTTTTATTGCCTTTCTGAGGATCTCAGCTTGGTTTCTCATAAGATTGTCCACCTACTCACGGGTTGTAGTCGGGTACATATTCTCCTTATCCAACAGACATTTGGCAAGATACGTAGGATCAGCCGCTCTTATGTCCTGGGGTACGTTCTGACCGTAAGTGACATAAGATACAGGCATATTACCGGAGTGCGCCACTGTTAACATTGCGCCAAGTCTTTTTGTCTCGTCAAGCTTGGAAAAAATGATCCTATTCATTTTGCATGCCGTAAACATATCCACAATTTCCAAAAGATCGCAGGCCCTTGTATTTACACTTATAACAAGGTGTACTTCGTCAGCCTTAGCTGCATCGAGGAATGCCTTGAGTTCCGCCATGGACATTTCGCTTCTGGGGTTTCTTCCTGCAGTATCTATTAACACCAAATCAGCATCAACATGTTTACTTAAGGCTTCACGCATATCTTGGGGTGTATAGGCCACTTCAAGGGGTACCCCTATTATTTCCGCATATGTACGAAGCTGCTCCATAGCTGCAACTCTGTAAGTATCCGCAGTAACGAAAGCAACATTTTTTTCACCATATATGGCAAACAATGCCCCGATTTTTGCGAGGGTCGTGGTTTTCCCAACCCCGGTCGGGCCTACAAGTGCTACAACCCTCCTTTTACCTGGTATCAGCGAAATACCGTTTACAGTAGGAAACAAGGCTGCGATACCATCTAATATGAGCTCCTGTACGGTTTTACCCGCAAGTTGGGCATCTTTCCATTTCGCCCGTGAATCCCTAATGAGTGCCCCAGTAAAATTTGGATCCACATCAATATCAAGCAAATGCTCATGTATCCTAATAAAATGGGCACCCGGGGCAGTAGGAGTCCCTATGGCCTTTTTAGAGTCATAGACAGGCCGGGCTTCCCCTGATTCATTCGGGTAAGGCATAAATGCCTGGACACTCTCACCGGCTTCTTTTCGAATATTTGCATCGACTGCAGCAATAATTTCAAACTTTTCAAGGCGCAAGAGTTTCCGTAGCCATGTCGCCGGCATTTTTCGGGTGTGGAGTATTACTGCATCATGTCCTAAGCCTTGCCTCACTGCATCCAGAGCCTCATTGATCGTCCTGCCGGTGTACCTTTTAATTCTCATTTAGACTCACCATCCCAATTGACCGAACTTTTTCGCCTTCCACAATTTCACTGTATGAAAGCACCGTGACATTAGGTAGGACTTGCTCAATTATTCTTTTTAGGTAAAACCGGACCCCGAAGCGGGTGAGTACTACCGGTTGGTGCCCTTTTTCTGCCATCTTTTCAGCAACACCTGCGACTGCTTCTATAATTGCCTGAGAATATTCATGATCCAACCCGGGTAACCCCGTATTATTCGCTTTCTCAAGCAGCTGTGAAATCTTTTCTTCAATTCTCGGATCCACAGTAGCCACAATGATTTCCCCGTCAGTCCCTTTATATAGATTTGATATTACCCGGGCAAGGGCAGATCTGGTATACTCAGTCAGCATAATAAGATCACGGGTTGTACCTGCATAATCAGCAAGCGTCTCGAGAATCACGGATATATTCCGGATAGGCACTCCCTCACGAAGAAGGTTTTGCAATATTTTTTGCACCTCACCGATTGTCATTAAATTCGGGATTAACTCCTCCACAACGGCAGGTTGTGTTTTCTTTACGTTTTCGATAAGATCCGCGGTATCTTGTCGTCCGAGGAGTTCAGCTGCATGACGCCGTATTACCTCAGTAAGGTGGGTTACAATAACCGATACCGGATCAACCACTGTATATCCAGCCATTTCAGCTCTTTCTTTATCTGATTCAACTATCCATAAAGCAGGAAGCCCAAAAGCAGGTTCCGTAGTCTCAATCCCCGGTACATGCTGTGTAACAATACCGGGGTCCATTGCAAGGTAGTACCCTACCATAATTTCGCCTTGCGCTATTTCTATACCGCGAATCTTTAATACATAATCATTGGGTGAAAGTTGAATATTATCACGAATACGAACATGCGGTAAAACAAGGCCAAGTTCCAGGGCGATCTGACGCCTTACCATGGTGACCCTTCTGAGAAGCCCGCCCTCTTCCCATGATTCATCAACAAAGGAAAGTAAACCGTACCCTATTTCAAGTTCAAGGGGATCCACCGAAAGCAATGGCATTACACTTTCCGGCTGTCTCACTGCGGGCGCTTCGTCTTTTAATTTTTCCCGTTCCTCTACCTCGGCCTTTTTTAAATTACCCATTACGTACGTGAGAACCCCGCCTGCTGCCGCAAGGACAAATAACGGAACCTTAGGAAGACCAGGCAAAAACCCGAATACAATAAGCAATCCTGTGGCAATTGCCAGAGCCCTTGGTTGTGCCAGGAGCTGCCCTGTAACTTCATGTCCGAAATTAGATTGGGCAGCAGCACGAGTTACAATAATACCTGTTGCCGTAGAAATTAAAAGTGCCGGGATCTGGGATACCAACCCATCTCCTACAGTAAGCAGGGCATATCTTTGTAATGCTTCCTGCGCCGGTATGTTAAGTTGGGTTATACCAATAATAATACCGCCTACTATATTAATAAGTGTAATAATAACCCCGGCAATAGCATCGCCCCTTACGAATTTGCCGGCCCCGTCCATTGCACCGTAAAAGTCTGCCTCAAGTTCAATATTCCGACGCCTGGTCCTTGCCTCCTCTTCATTTATAAGACCTGAATTAAGATCAGCATCAATGGCCATTTGTTTCCCAGGCATTGCATCTAAAGTAAACCTGGCTGCAACTTCGGCGACTCTTCCTGCCCCATTTGTAATAACAACAAACTGTATTACAACGAGGATTATAAATATAACCATCCCTACAACATAATTTCCGCCTACTACAAAATTACCGAAGGCTTCAATAACATGTCCGGCATAACCATGAAGGAGGATAAGTCTTGTGGAAGACACATTCAACGCAAGCCTGAACAGAGTCGCAATTAACAGCATTGAAGGAAATGACGAAAACTCCAGTGCATCCTTTATGTACATGGTGAGCAAGAGTATAACTAATGCGCAAGTTATATTAAAGATTAAAAGGGCATCCAACATAAACGTGGGAAGAGGCACTACCATCATTATTAATATGAGAATGACTAACCCCGCAATGAGTATATCGCTGTATTTAAAGAGCTTCCCTATTCCTGAAGTACCTGTTCTGTCTATAGCCATTCCAGGTTATGGCCTCCCCCACTCTTTTGATTTCGAACCATCCCGGGCTTCATTTAAATGGTACACATATGCAAGGAGCTCAGCCACGGCTTTGTAAAGATTTGAAGGGATCTCTTCCCCTATTTCCACTGCCTTATAAAGGGCTTGCGCCAGCGGCTTATCTTCTACAATCGGTATATTATGCTCTTTGGCTTTTTCACGAATTTTGTCTGCCATTAATCGTGCACCCTTAGCAATAACTCTTGGGGCCCCCATAACTTCAATGTCATATTTGAGTGCTACAGCCAAGTGGATCGGATTTGTTACAATGACGTCAGCCTTAGGAACCTCATGCATCATCCTATAAATGGCAATCTGTCTTTGTCTGGCCCGAACCCGTGCCCGCAACATAGGATCCCCCTCTGTTTGCCTAAGTTCCTCGCGGATCTCCTCTTTAGTCATTTTAAGGTTATCCATGTATTCCTTACGCTGGTAGTAATAATCCATAATGGCTATAACGGCCAATAATCCTCCTATACGCAAACCCAAATTAACCATGAGCCCGCTTATTTGGAATCCTACATTAGCAGGTTCCATATAAGATGTGGCAAGTAAAACAGGATACATATCACGTAACGTTATATATCCATAGAACCCTATAACTACTACCTTCAAGCAAGACTTTAACAATTCCATGAGCGCCCGCTTAGAAAAAATCCTATTCAGACCTTCGATAGGGTTAACCCTGGAAAAGCGAGGCGTAATTGATTCAACGGAAAACATAAACCCTACCTGTGCCAGGTTAACTGTAATCCCTGCAATTACGCTTGCCGCCATAATCGGCCAAACCATCTTTGCCGTCGCCATAAAAACGTCCAAAGCACCTTTTGATACACTGCCGGGAGAAAAATCCCCCTGAAGTAACGATCGGCTAAAAAAATCCCTCATGAAGACGGCAAGTTCAGTAATTAATTGTCCACCGATGATACTCAGGACACCAAAAGTAACGAGAAGTATGGCTGCATTACTTATTTCAACGCTTTTCGCCACTTGACCGCGTTTTTTAGCTTCTTCCAGCCTTTTTGGCGTAGGTGCCTCTGTACGATCTTCCCTTGACATATCCTACCTCACACTTCCCAGAATAAGGGCTATACTTTGTCCCAATCCATGAAAGGATTGGCCTAAAATACCTATAACTGCCGGAATTGTTACTGCAAGGATAAAAAGTCCTGCAAAAATCTTCAATGGAAACCCCACAATAAATACGTTCATCTGAGGAACAGCCCTTGCCATAACCGCCAAGACTATATCAGTAAGAAGTAATGCACATGTTACAGGCGCTGCAATCCTAAAAGCCAAGGAAAACATTTTCCCGAATAATGCGACAAGCCCCGATTGACATATTTCACCTAAAAAGGATCCATCAACCGGTACTAACTGATAACTCTCTGAAACAGCAGTTAAAAGTAAGTGATGACTGTTCGTCTTTAAAAAAAGGAGTATAGCAATAATATAATGAAGTTGTCCGATTACCGTAACCTGTGTGCCTGAAACAGGATCTACTATATTAACCAGTCCGAACCCAATTTGCATATCTATGAATTGGCCTGCAAGCTGCATTGCTGTAGTTATAAGGGCAGCAACATATCCGATAATAACTCCGACTACAATTTCCTTACCTATACAGAAAGCATAGCTTGGCAGGCTATTCCAATGATCGCCTGGAGATAAGGGTATCCCCGGGAATATTACCAGAGCTAAAACAAGGGATAAGGCTATCTTTGCTTGCCTTGGAATATTATGGCTCCCAAACACAGGGGCAAACCCGAATACCCCGCCTATCCTTGCCAAAACCATAAGATACATTTGAAGTTGTATTAAAGCCTGGGCGGCAATATCCACTGGACCACCTCTGCTTTTAATATTTAAAAAGCCTACATAACATAGTGTGGAAGATTTATGAAAAGTTCTGTTGTAAATTCCACAATAGACCTTAACATCCATGGCCCAAATATAATAAGCGCTATTACAACTGCAATTATTTTAGGAATAAGCGCAAGGGTCAGCTCCTGAATTTGCGTCATAGCCTGGAACAGACTTACTACGATTCCTGTAAGCAAAGCAAATCCCAAAATAGGGGCGGCAAGTTTAAGTGTTACCAAAATTGCTTTTTGTGCTATACCAATCACAAATTCCTGGGTCATTTGGATCTGCCCCCTATAAGATTTATCCGAAACTTCGCACAAGCGAGCCTATTACTAAGTTCCAACCATCAACCATGATAAAAAGTAAAATCTTGAACGGGAGGGATATCATAACCGGTGGCAACATCATCATTCCCATTGACATAAGTGTGCTTGCTACAACCATATCGATTATAAGAAACGGTACATATATTAAAAATCCTATTTGGAATGCAGTCTTTAATTCGCTTATGGCAAACGCAGGCATTAAGGTTACAGCCTGAACATCCTGGGGAGCACTGGGACGCTCACTTTTTGAAAGAGAAACAAAGAGAGCCAAGTCCTTCTCCCTTGTTTGCTTCAGCATGAAATCGCGTATAGGTTCCCATGCTAATTCACCGGCTTCCACTTGAGTTATTTCACCTGCAAGATATGGTTGTAATGCTTGTTCATTGATATTGCCTATAGCAGGCGCCATTACAAAAAATGTTAAGAATAATGCCAAACCGATAATCGCCTGATTAGGCGGGACATTTTGTGAACCAAGGGCACTCCTTATAAAGGAAAGCACTATTACAATCCTGGTAAACGAGGTAAGCATAATAAGGATAGCCGGTGCTAAAGCCAAAATAGTAAGCAGAGTAATAATTTGAAAAGCCAAGGGAATATCCTGGCGGTTTTCTACATCACGGATTCCTATTTCCAACCTGGGGAGCGGAATTGATAATATACTTTCTAATCCGCTTCCAATCCCCGGCTCAGAAGGAGGCTGTGCATAAACAACGGCAGCATGTGAAAATACCAAAAATAAGACTGCCAGAAGTATGGGTAAATATCGGAAGATATAAACCCCTTTTATTAATTGATTACTGTTTTTTCGTTTTTTACTCCTCATTTCCGCCGTCCTTTGGATTTACAGACATTTGAATATCCCGCGTAAATTTCTTTGTATAAGCATCAAGGAGCCGATTAAACCTGTACCCTTTGGGCATTTCTACGTTGCGCAATTCATTTTGGGTATCTGCTTTTACCTGATTTCCGTCAACCTCTGCAAGTAACGAAATCTTTGCACCTGTTGCCCCTATAACAAGAAATTTATCTGCAGCCTTAATCATGTGTACAGATTTACCTGCCCCTAATCCAAGATTAACCGAACTGATGAGTTCCAAAGCAGGTCCGTTATGTAGCCCTGTCCTGTTTGTCTGCATTTTTTTAAGGATGATGTAAACAAAATATACTAATCCTACTACCAAGACTAATCCCAAACCAACTTTTGTACTTACCATAACAGGGTTAGATACTACAGGTTCCATACTGTTTAGAGTCTCCTCTCTTAGCCACACTTGTCAGCCCGGGGTATTAATTCCCATCCATAAGTCTTTCTTCCGGGGAAACTATATCGAGTATCCTTACCCCGAAGTTTTCATCTATTACAACAACTTCTCCCCTTGCCACAAGCTTGCCGTTAACAAGGATATCCACAGGCTCTCCTGCAATTCTGTCCACTTCAACCACAGAACCGGCACCAAGATCCAAAATGTCACGAATAGTCATGGTAGCCCTCCCCAGCTCTACAGATACGGGGAGGGGAACGTCAAGAAGAAGGTCTATGTTCCCGTGACCACCCGACTTTCTTTCCCCTTCCTCTCCAAACGGTTGGAATTCTGCCTTTGTAATGCTTTCCCCGTCAATTTTAGAATTTATATGATTATGCCCGCTGTCAATAGTTTCATTTTCAGTCATCCGAGTACCCCTCCCTTATCGTGCACTGTATGGTTTACCTGGAAGGCAAGGCGCCTCCCGACAATCCCGGGCCTCACTTGAAATTTCCTTGCCCCTCCCACACGCACGATGAGATCCTTGCCATATCTGCTGTCCAACTTAATAACATCGCCTACCCCTAAGTCCAAGAACTCACTGATTGATATAGTGGTTCGTCCTATTTCGAGCACTACAGGGACTTCTACTGAAGCAATACGTTCCTTTAAGGCCTTACTGATCTCCGCCCCTTTATCAAGATCAACTTCCTTCCGAAACCATCTCTCAATTGCTAACCTGGGGATCAACGGTTGGAGGAGAGGGTATGGGAAACATAATTGAAAGCTTCCGGAGGAATCCCCTAACGTTACTTTCATATCAATTTTACCGATAGTCTCAGTACTTGACGTTATTTGCGCGAATTGCGGACCTGATGCCAGATTACCTAGGGTAAAACTAATTTTTGTTATTTGCTCCCATGCCATACCCAATATATCAAGAATACGGACCATGATACCTCGTAACACACTTTCCTCAATATTAGTAAGCTCCCTGGCTTTTCCACTGGATCGTCCAGGGCCGCCAAGACATCTATCAAGTGCTGCTGAGGCCAAATCCGGGCTCATCCAGGCAATCCCCCTGTCACCTTGGGATTCCATATGAAATACCGCTGTAACGCTGGGTAATTCCAAGGATGAGAAAAACTCATCAAAGGAGAGCTGGGATACTGAATCAAGGGACACTTTCACAGGAATTCTAAAATAAGACGACATCCAAGGTGATAAGGATCGTGCAAATGTTTCATGGATCATTTCAAGCACACGGAGTTGATCCTTAGAAAACTTATCAGGGTGTTTGAAATCATATAATCTGATTTGCCGCGTCTCGGGAGACCCCTTAATATGGGCAGGTTCCGCATCTTCCTCTTTAGAAAATGCAGACAGCAGAGCATCAATTTCTTCCTGGGATAAAATATTGTCCATATTACCTCCCCCAAATCACTGGATGGTAAATTCAGAAAAATATACGGATTTAACCCATCCGGGATCTTCATTTGTATTACCTACAGCCTCTCTGATTTTCTCAGCTATTCGGGCGCGAAGATGATCCCTTTTTGTTGTGTCTAGCAAATCTTCAAGGGATTGAGCACATAAGAGATCTATAACCCTATCCCGAATTCTGAGTTCGTTTTCAACAATTCTTAATTGAGATTTAGCAGAATTGCATTCCACATTAATGCACACCCTCAGGTATCTGGTAGCATAACTGTTTGCTATGTTGACGGTAAACGGTTCAAATGAATGAATAGGCCCTGGGTTATATAGTTTGGTGTTTTTATTTTCTTCAGCAGCCTGATTGAAAAACCCCTTATTATAAAGGAGCATCCCACAAACGACTGAAACAAAAAACAATATTACTACGATTATTAGCCATACAGGTCTTTTTTTCGGGCGGGATCCTAATGCCATTTGACTTTGCTTGGCATCACTCATAATTTCAGCTGCTCTCTCCATTTCTGATTGTTTCATCGTCCGGGCTTTCCTCCATTCGTTGACCGGTATCATCCGGTACCACCAGTTTCTCTATATCTTTCAAAATCACCACATCGACTCTGCGATTAAGGCTCCTGGATGCTTCATCAATATTTTGTACTTTGGGTCTGTATTCACCGTAACCCATGGCACTGAACCTTTCAGGCTCAAGGAAGGCCTCCTCAATAAAATACCTCAGCACTGCACACGCCCTGCCTGTGGATAATTCCCAGTTCGATGGGTACCTAGATGTTTGTATCGGCAAATCGCATGTATGGCCTTCAATTCTTATGTTGTTAGGTATATTATCTAAAATAACTGCAACTTCTTTCAAAACATTGCGTGCCTCAGGCCGAAGTTCAGTATCACCTACATCAAAGAGCACCTTATCCATAAAGCTTACAACAAGCCCCCGTTCAGTAAGTTCCAATTGGACACTGCCAACCAGAGCTTGACCACGCAAGTATTCCTGAAATGCACCTTTGATTATTTCCATGGCAGCCTCCCCGCTTACATGATTATCAGGTGCGGAAGGACGTGGCAAGGCAGGCACATCCTCAGCTTCAAGCACTCCTACTCCTGCAGGGAGCACACCAAGAGCGCCTTGCAAGGAAATTGCAGCCTGGCGAAACTTCTGGGCATCCACAGATGAAAGAGCGAATAGGAGCACGAAAAAAGTGAGAAGGAGCTGGGTTAAATCTGCATACGAAGTCATCCAACTCGGTGCCCCGCCTTTATCTTCCTCTTCCCGAAATTTACGCCTCATAGAATTGATTCAACCTCCTCCCTTGTCGGAGCAGGCATCCTAACATACTCCACACTGTCTTTTTCAGACGACGGGAGGTACGATTTAAGTTTTTCCGAAACAATCCGGGGATTATCCCCTGACTGAATGGCAAGTATACCTTCAAGTATGATTGCTTTATGAAGGACTTCCTCCTGGGATCTCACAGCCAACTTCGAAGATAACGGAATAAAAACTAAATATGCCAGCACTGCACCATAAAAGGTAGTGACCAAGGCCACTGCCATACCGGGCCCGATTTTGCTGGGATCATCCAATGTCCTAAGCATCTGGATTAGCCCGATGAGGGTTCCAATCATACCAAAAGCCGGTGCAAATAAAGCCATTTGATCGAAGAGCTTCCTGCCCATCTTGTGTCTTTCTCCTATTTCCCCAATACCGGTTTCCAAAATATCCTTTATGATTTCCGGATCAATACCATCAACGACTAGCTGTAAGCCTCTTTTTAGGAAATCATCTTCAATTTCCCCAAGGGCATTATCAAGTGCAAGCAGTCCTTCCCTTCTGGCAAGATCAGCTAAGGTAATTAACTGTTCAATAATACCGATATAATCCATGGATCTTTCCCTAAATGCAATAGATGCTATCTTTATAACTTTCCTTATATCTTCTTTTCGAAAGCTAATTATAGTTGCAGAAAGGGATCCCCCGATTGTTATTAAAACCGATGAGAAATCAATGAAGCTCTTTGCTGCTCCACCCCTTTGTATCCCAAAGATGACAAGAATAAACCCTGCCACAACCCCTAAAATAGTAGTTAAATCCATGTCACGCCCCCGCTTTTGCTTATGTTCAAGCGGGAGGCGAAAATACTTTAAATCCGCCCCCCACAAATGAGCAGCTTTCACACATGGAATATTGCTCTTTTGTAATCCATTACTCTTTCTACAATCGCTTCTACATTGTCGGCAACGACAATTTTCTTGCCTGTGGTAAGAGTGATAACTGTATCCGGTGTTGCCTCTATGGTTTCTATAAGATCTGCATTTATCACGAGCTCTGACCCATCAAATCTACAAATCTTAATTATATCGGACTCCACCTTTCCTACTCTTAACGCTTAAGGGTTAAGAGATCTTGGAGCATTTCGTCTGCAGTGGTAATTACCCGGGAATTAGCCTGGAAGCCTCGCTGGGATATAATCATATCCGTAAACTGCTTTGCCAAATCCACATTAGACATTTCCAAGGCACCGCTTATAATTTTCCCCTTACCGTGTACACCGGGTTCACCTGAATTCATAACCCCCGAGTTAGGAGATACTTGATATAGCCCGCCTCCAAGTCGTAAAAGACCAGGGGGATTACTAAATGTTGCAAGCTCAATTTGACCGAGAACCTTTTGTTGTCCGTTGGAATAGATCCCCGTAATAATTCCACTTGCATCAATATTGAAAATCTCTAATGTCCCTGCCTGAAACCCATCTTGAGAACTCAAGGAAACCATAGATGACTCAGAGAATTGAGTAATCCATGAGAAATCAATACTAAAGGTTTGTTCTTCAGCGCCCCCAGTAGGAGTAAAGCTAATTGCGGTTTCCGGGGTATTACACTTCCCGCTCTGAGTAAAAGTAATTTCACCTGTCCCAATAGGATCGTCAATGCCTTCCTCAGTAAGTTCCCAGTTCCATTCGTTATCAGTACCGGTTTTTGTAAAACTTATGGTCATTAAGTGAATCTGCCCCAATGAGTCATATATGTGGAATGGTGCTGATACAGTTTCATTTTCAATAGTCAATGAATCCAAGTTACCTCTGAGGCTTACATTCTTTGTAGGTGAGACTTCCATTACCTGTCCAAGGAGAATTTTAATGTCCCCTATAGGCCGAGTTCTATCGATTACACCTGTATCCGGGTTAGCCTGTCTGCCCTGGACTCTGTATCCCTCAGTTGATACCAAGGACCCGTCCGGAGAAATCCTGAAACTGCCGTTTCGTGTAAAACATGTGGTCTCCCCGTCAGAAAGAATAAAGAACCCTGCACCGTCAATAGCGAGATCACTTGGCACTTCAGTAGGTTGAGTATTGCCTTGGGTATGATCAATATCTATACTATTTACAGAAATCCCAAGACCGACTTGCATTGGGTTTATACCGCCCCTTCCACCTTGGACAGGAGCACTGCCACCTCTCAATGTCTGTACAAGAACTTCCTCAAACGTAACCCTTCCATTTTTGAAAGCCGTGGTATTAACGTTTGCTATATTATTACCGATAACATCCATCCACGCTTGGTGCGCCCTGGATGCAGATACTCCGGCAAACATTGAACGCATCATTTCTTTCAAGCCCCCTTTTCTTACGTACCGTCAGTGTCTCTCACGATACAGGGCTTCCTCATTATGAGGTCCGGCCCATTTGGTTTTTTAGATAATTACTGCACTGTCAATATTAGTAAACACATTTTCTTTCATTCTCTCTTCATTGACAGCAGTTATAACCGTTCTGTTTTTAATACTGACTACAAGAGCAAGTTTATCCATGAGTATCAGGGATTCCCTGGCACCCTTCGCTTCAGCGCGATTCACGGCATCACCCAGTCTCATTATTTCATTATCCGACAGATATACATTTTGTGTCCTCATACGCATCGTGGCATGCCCGGAAAACTTAATTTTTCCTTTATCAATCTCCCGATGCAGAGTTTCCCTGAAATCTTTGCCTTTAATTGCGTCCGGTAAGGAACTGGGTTTTCCTCGAATCGGGCTGTCCGGTTTTACCGGATCCACAGGCAATCTTGGGAAAGTTATCCCATCAGTCACAATTTCCAACCCCTTTACACCTACGATACCTTCACCACATTTTCAAACAATACTCTCTCATCACCGATTGATAGATACACATACTCACCATAAAATTCCACACCGGAGACTTTCCCCTGCACCTCTTTTCCGTCACTGTTTACAGCGGTTACAGTCATCCCTATTAATGAGGTCGCTTGGGTCGCTCTTTGTACCATTGCCAGCTCTTCAAGCTTACTTCCGAAATTCTGCATCTGTTCGAGAGTGGAAAACTGGGCTAACTGAGCTATCATTTCCCTGTCATCCACCGGGTTTGAGGCATCCTGGTACCGTAATTCCGTGATTAATAACTTTAAAAAATCATCTTTCCCCAGTGTCATTCTGTCTTGGTCAGGGCTTGTCCCCTGGCTGTATACTCCTGTTGAAGAAGTAGTTGCAGATATATTCAAATTCATACCCCCTTACTTACCCTTATTTCCTTATTTTGTTGTCCCCGCTCACACAAAATAATCAAGATACATTTTTACACCTGAAACCTTGGCAAGGGGTAACGTATCTTCCGGAACTGTTGCCTTTACAGCTATTGCAGCCTGATTAAATCCTTCGCCTTTAAACCGTTGACCTGATTCTGAAAACCACAAGGGATTACCGTCCCCTGATCCGGCCCCGCCTAGACCTTGATGGGAATCCCATGAAACAGTAACAGTATCAAAGGAAAACCCTTTTTCGGAAAGGGCTGTTTCCAAATCCGGCAAGCCTGACTCAATAAGCGCTTTTGTAGTTACATTTTCCGCCCGGATTTCCGCCATAACTCTACCTGCTTCCTGAGATATTTTTAGATGTATTCTGCCGAGAATATCAGGTTTCAGATCAATAATCATTTGTGCCTGATCCTTAATAAGCCGGAATTCCGCTCTTTCGATTATTTGATTAATTACATTGCTTTTTAGCGTTTCCCGGACGGGCTGTGAATAAGTATGAACTGTATCAGGGATCCCATCTTGTATAACGGCGTTTTCATTAATCCCATAGGATATTCCGTTTGTCAGAATGAAACGAGGCTTGTTAATGCTTCTTGAGGGACGCATTCCTTTACCTGTTTCCATATCTGATTTATTATCCGAA
Organism: Bacillota bacterium; assembly: GCA_012689375.1. Taxonomy (GTDB): domain Bacteria; phylum Bacillota; class SHA-98; order UBA4971; family UBA4971; genus UBA4971. The sequence goes on from JAAZLO010000070.1 coordinate 41,405, forward strand.
TTTACCGCAGTATCCCCTGATTTCTCCATAACCTTTTTTCCGTTTTCAGATCCTTGGGAATCCTCCCCGAAATCAGCATGTTCCCTTATGGTATGCTCATGGGATTTTGCCGCTTCCGGCACATCTTTCCGGAAAACGGGGGTCTTTTTATTGTTCTTATCTTCGGCAGATGCAAAGTTTTTCTCCGATTTGATAAGATGTTGTCCGTCAAACCTGTCTTCTTTATCAAGGATGTTTAAGTTTTTATGTATTGGTCGAGATTGAATTTGATCCGCCTCGGAAGGCACGGGATATGTTATTTTTTCCAATGTATTATAGACTTCCTCCCGGTACAAATCTTCGTAATCTAAATGGCTTTCCCTATATAGTTCGTGCTGTTTGTTGATTCTGTCTTCATGCCTTTTAAGACGACCTTCATAAAAACCCGGGCGTTCAATCCTTTGATTTCCGGTAGTAGCTTTAAATATCTTCATTGGGAGTTCTACAACATCTTTTTCAGATAAGACATTATCTATCATATGGTGTGATTTATAAGATTCTCCCTGAGCTTTTTCAAAGTTTGATTCAGGCGCCGATTTAAGACCCAACTCCTTGCAAAACTCCTCATATATAACAGGTAGATCCTCCGGGGAACAGATATTCTTTTCAGCTACTGCCGAATGTTTAGGTTCCGTATCTGTTTTTGGCTGCTTAATAACCTCATGCTTTTCATTTAGGGCCCCTTCCTGTAAAACCGCGTCTTTTTGATCAACAGGAATCTCAGCTTCGCTTATATCACTTATAGCTTCATCGGGGAAACCGTATGCTACTGTCGTTTCCTTGGTTTCAGCCTTCATAGGTACTTCCCGCAGATTCTTGATACCCGGGTTATTGAATATCTGTTCCGGACTGTGAAAAGGCAAAGCAAAACTAATCCCTGAGCAAAATAGCCTCGGCCCTGTGTCACAATTATCTTCCTCACATTCCGAATCGCCTATCTCACATTCCGGAGGTTCCTCACAACGTACTTCTTGATGCTTTCCGCACAAACTAAGGCTGTTATCGAGAATGTTGCCTTCTCTTTCTATTGAAGTCAGCTGCGGGAAGCCTGAAATAATGGCGGAAATAAACCCAAGGTTAAATTCGCTTGCGCATTCAGTTGCATTTCTTTGAATGCCCGGCATTTTGGATTTTAATCGGATCGCACCAATGTTAATTACATTTGGTTCAATCCAGGATGCCTTTTCCATTTATTTAATCACCCCCTCCCTTATATGTTGAAACAGGCCTATTTCATCGAGGGATTTCTGGCGGAGACGTTCCCCTTCCTTTAAATATTCAGCATAGGCCTGATCTTTCAGGTTTTCTACCACTCTTCTGTTTTGCCTTGAAATAATAACCTCATGCCTTTTAATAGATTCTTTCTCTTTGAGAGTGCTGATAGCAGCCTTTTGTTGTTCAATTTGTTCAGTTATTGTTTTTAAATCGTAATGACGGTTAATAATACCGGGGATATCCAAAGTTTCTTTAAGTCCCAGAGTCTTCAGGGCATATATAGCCTCATTTTTGTAACTGTTTAGGACCCTGAGCGTAGCCATTTCCCTATCAATATCACGTTGGATGGCTGCTAGTTTTTGCTTTCTGATCTTTTCCGTCCGACGCCTTACTTCCAATAATTTCGCCAGACTAAATTTAAATTTCCTCATGATCCGTCCCCATCTTCCCGTCTTGCTCCTGTAGAGATCCAAACAATTTATTAAGGACAGAAACTGTAGTGGGATAATCAGCCTTTTCAGTAATACCTTGCCTGAGGAATTTATTGATATCATCTATTATTGATCTGGCCCAATCTATCTTCCTGTTGCTGCCTGGGACATATGCCCCGATGTTTATTAAATCAGAGGCTTCTTTATAGATGCTCAGAGCCTCCCTGAGCCTTGAGGCAGCATCCAAATGATTCTTATCCACAACATCTATCATTACCCGGCTTATACTGGCTAGGACATCAATTGCAGGATAATGGTTCGCCATGGCAAGATCCCTGGATAATACAATATGACCGTCTAGGATACTCCTGGCCGCATCACTTATTGGCTCATTCATATCATCTGCTTCCACCAAAACTGTATAAAGACCGGTAATACTGCCTGAGCCAGAATTTCCGGCACGCTCGAGAAGTTTAGGCATGGCCGAAAACACAGACGGAGTATATCCTCGCGTTGTAGGGGGTTCACCTATTGCAAGCCCAATTTCCCGCTGAGCCATAGCAAAACGTGTAAGTGAATCCATCATCAATAAAACATTGCATCCTGCATCCCTAAAATATTCAGCAATAGTTGTGGCAAGATATGCACCCCGAAGGCGGACAATAGCCGCTTGATCCGAAGTGGCAACTACAATTACCGATCTTTTCAGTCCATCCGGACCCAGATCCTTTTCTATGAAATCCCTGACTTCACGACCCCGCTCACCAATTAATGCAATAACATTAACATCTGCATCAGTATTTCTAGCAAACATGCCCAGAAGTGTGCTTTTACCGACACCGCTGCCTGAAAATATACCTAGCCTTTGGCCTTTACCACATGTTGTCGTTGCATCCACCGCTTTCACACCTAAGGACAAGTGCTCTGTTATTCTCATACGATCCAGAGGGTTAGGAGGAACATTAAAAAGGGGGTAGCGCTCCTCGCCAAAAATTGGCCCACCGTTATCCAAGGGGTTACCCAGCCCGTCAATTACCCTGCCTAAAAGTCTTTTTCCTACAGCTGCGGTAGGGATCTTACCGGTACTTACTACTGTGCTGCCAGGTTGAATACCGGTCATATCATCAAGTGCCATAAGCAAAGTTTTACCTTCCTGAAACCCCACAACCTCCGCCTCAATCGGAGGGTGTTGATCCGATGTATAAATACAACACAATTCACCGATACGGGCAGGAGGCCCCGAAGATTCAACAACGATGCCTACTACCTTAACAACACGACCGGAGACACGATGTGGCTGATATTCCCTAAGTGCATTAAAAAGCCTAGAAATATAAAGGGATCCATCCTTTTTTCTATCCGGGTATGAAGTTTTTTGTATTTCAGTGAATTCACGTATCGCCAAAGAACGCCCTCCCTAATTCCTCCAGTTGTGATTCTATCCTTGCATCAACGATCCCCAAATCAGTTTCAACAATACATCCCCCCTGTTTTACCCTGGGGTCTTCAATAATTTCAAAATCCGTAATATTATCAACGGTTCGGATTAATACATCTTTGTAGTCACGTATCCTATCCACATCTTTGGCATTTATTTTTACTTTAATTGAATTACTGCCTTTAATAGCCTTAAGAGACTCGCGAACTATTGTTTGAATTATTGATTCATCCATTTCGATTTCGCGTTTAACAATTTTGGCCGCTGCCGCCAAGGCAAGTTTCCCTATACTTTCCTCAGTAGAAGCAATGATTTTTTCCTGGGATGAGGCAATGGCCTGTCCCAGCTCCTTAAGATACCTAAGAAGCGCGCTTGCTTCTTCCAAGGCTTTGTTCTCACCTGTAACCCGGCCTTCCTCGAATCCCTCTGTGTATGCTTTTTCATAAATTTCCCGGCTTTTTTCCTTTGCCTCCGCTAAGATTGCCTCAGCCTGTAGCATGTCCTTTTCCAGTTTGTTTTGCTTTTCAAGGAGGGATTGCTCAAGTTCTTCCAAGGAAGCGTAACCTTTATCATCGGCGGAATTCAATTTCTGATCCGCCTCGATTATATTTAAATAAGATGGATCAGCGAGATCAAACAGGGTAGTATCAAGAATTATATCCTTTACAAGGAAGGGATTTTCCCTTACCTGATCTGCCTTTATAACCCTAGACAACAATCTCATCCTCCTTTCCTCCACGGGAAATCACAATTTCACCGGAATCATCCAGCCTACGGATAATATTGACAATTTTTTGCTGTGCCTCTTCTACTATTCTCAGCCTCACAGGCCCCATGAACTCTATATCTTCTTTCAGCATTTCGGAGGCTCGTTCAGACATATTTTTAACGATTCTTTTCATTACTGCGTCGCTTGCAGCCTTCAGGGCCAATGCCAGATCCTTCATGTCAATTTCCCTGAGGACAGTTTGAATTGACCTATCATCCAGGAGGATGATATCTTCAAATACAAACATAAGTTTTTTCACTTCTTCCGCAAGGACGGGATCCTGCTCCTCCAAGTCTTCTAGAATTGTTTTTTCAGTCGCGCGATCCACCC
>JAAZLO010000071.1 GCA_012689375.1 Bacillota bacterium
GCATATCGTAATTGCCCTCTTCAGTGTAGAATTTGACAGCGAATCCGCGTATATCGACGGCGGAATCTTTTGAGCCCTTGCTTCCGATAAAGTTCGAAAAACGGGTGAAGACAGGAGTTGTTGTGCCAGGTTCCTGTAGGAAGTGAGCCGTTGTATATTCCTTCATCGATCTTTGCAGCTCAAACTCACCATATAGCCCAAAACCGCGCGCGTGAACTACTTTTTCCGGGATTCTTTCCCGGTTAAAGCGGGACTGCTTTCTGTAAAAATCGGTATCCCTGAACATTAAGGGGCCGCGGGCTCCTCCCTTAAGCTGCGCCGGTTATCGGCGATCTTGTAGCCAGAGTCGCTGGTCATGACCTGCCCCGGGCCTGTGTTTACGGCCCGGTATTGTTTAAGCTGTTCATTTTTATCCTTTTTGCCAACCAGGGTAGCCTTCTCATCCATCACCAGTCCACCACTTTCTTATTGGTTATTAAAATTATGTGTCTCTATCTATTTTTTATCCTGGATAATGCAATGGGTAACTCATTATTTTCAACTGGACAAGGCTTATACAGCTCAGGGTTGGTGTGAGCGAAAGGATCTTGGGGTCCAAAATGGTGAGTCTATAAAGGGGCTTAAAAGGGCAAGTTAGGTAGTGCGGGATGTTACTCTTAGCGGCACGGAACACTTATCCCGGAATGAAGCAGGGCTCTTTTCAGGATATACCCAAAACATCTTCAGGAGGAGCAGAAAGTGAAACATAAATATGAACAAATATTCAAGTCTATAAGGATTGGTGATTTGCAGATTAAAAATAGAATAGTGATGCCGCCGATGACCACGCTGTACGCCGGGCATAAAGGAGAAATGACAGATCAATGTGTAGAGTACTATGCTGCCAGGGCGAAGGGTGGAACAGGGCTAATCATAGTTGAAGGTGCCTATATAAATTCTACCGGCCCTCAACTTCCATGTTCGATCAGCATCACCGATGATATCTTTATCGCCGGTTTATCCAGGTTGGCCGGCAGGATAAAGCTGAATGGATCGGTAGCTGTATTGCAATTGATCCATGCGGGAATTCAGTCTTACTTGCAAGAAACGGTTGGCCCCAGCCCCATTGGTAGAAAATCTCCTGGGTATTCTTCCAGCAGGATACCACCCCGGGAACTTTCCACCGAAGAAGTGGATAGTTATGTGGAAGATTTTGCTGCTGCAGCTTTCAGGGCCAAACTGGCAGGCTTTGATGCTATACAATTACACGGGGGTAACGGTTATTTGATTCAGCAGTTCATCTCCCCGCTTACCAATAAAAGAACAGATAAATACGGTATGGACAGGGATCTATTTGCGGTTAACGTTGTTAAGGCTGTTAAGGAAAAGTGTGGCATAGATTATCCTGTTATTTTTAGAATGTGTGGGGATGAACCCTTGTACTACAAACAATTGGTGGGCGGAATAACCATCAATGATGCTAAAGTGACTGCTGTACGTCTCGAAGAGGCAGGTGTGGATGCTCTGGATGTGACAGGGGCCCAGGGAGATAATGCTCATTTAGTGACCCCCTGTTTTTATGTGGTGGAAGATGAGGGCTATTTTTTCCACCTTTCCGAAGAGATAAAGAAAGCGGTGAACATGCCTGTGATATCCGGTGGTGCCGTTGACAGCCCCGAGGTTGCGGAGAAGGCGATCGCAGACAACATCTTAGATTTGGTCTATCTCGGAAGACAACTAATTGCCGATCCCGAATGGGTCAACAAAACCTTTGAAAACAGGCCTGAGGATATAAGACCATGTGTCAGGTGTTGTGACTGTGTCGATTGTATTTTTAGAATGGCCCAGGTGGTTTGTGCTGTCAATACACTAAATGGCCTGGAATATAGATATACGCTGGAGGATGATATCCCCGAAGCAAAGTCGCCTAAAAGGATAGTTGTAATTGGGGCCGGTCCCGGTGGTTTAGAGTTTGCAAGAGCGGCGGCGCTAAGGGGTCACCGGGTAGTGGTCATTGAAAAAGAGAAGGAGATCGGCGGTGCCGTTATCCTTGCTGCTGCACCCTCGTTTAAATACCAGTACAAAAAATTGCTTTACTGGTTTAAGACGCAGTTGCAAAAGCTAGGAGTCAGTATCATTACTGGTTACGAGGCAGGTTCTGAGGAACTGGCCTACTTCAACGCTGATACTATTGTTTTTGCTACGGGTTCCGAACCGATAAAACCCGATATAAAGGGAATAGAGAAGACTGTACTGGCTGACGATGTGGTTTTGGGTAAAAAGTCCGTAGGTGTAGAGGTTATCGTTATCGGTGGGGGGTTGGTAGGTAGTGAAGTAGCTTTGAAGTTAGCCAAGGAGGGCAAGAAGGTTACAATCGTGGAAGCGCTAGCACAATCTGATATAGCTTTAACAACAACCGGGGTATCTTTACTCACCCCGGTAGATGGCTTATTCGACCGGTATGGTGTGGAAGTCAAGCTGGATTGCAAGATTGTAGAGGTGCTTGGGGATGGGGTTGTAGCTGAGGACGGAGCAGGCCAAAAGAGTGCTATCACAGCCGACAGTGTTGTTAATGCTGTCGGCAGAAAGCCGGCGATACCGGAAAAATTGTTCAGGGGGATGCAGGGCTCGGGTAAAAATATAATTGTCCTCGGTGACGCCAAATCCGCAAGAAAAGTGAAGGATGCAATGCATGAGGGCTTTAACCTGGCTTTAAACGTTTAGGGTTTGTTTCGTCCGAAACCAGCGGCACTGCGCTACGGGGAAAGCGGTGTCGCTGGTAGGTCCTCCAGGTGAACCCCCAACAGTAAAGATTTCTCTAAAGTTCCAGTGACAATGGGCTGTGTAAGATAATGCCTGCCGGCGCTCTGTGCTGATGGTGCGGGCGAGAGGATTTGAACCTCCAAGGGATA
>JAAZLO010000072.1 GCA_012689375.1 Bacillota bacterium
ACTGGGGGTGGCCACTTGTGATTGATGAATTAACAGTGGTCTGCAAAGAGCTTAGGTTGGGAGATCTGGGCAAACTAGCCACCCAGGTAACTTTCCAAAACGAGATTCAATACTTGACTGATGTGCTAAGACTTGTTGCAAGCAACCGAGAGGCCCAGAGAATCGAAAGGTTGACCAGGCAGGCAAAATTCCCGGTGGTCAAGACCTTTGACGGCTACAAATTTCATTCCATAACGTGGCCAACGGGCTTCGACAAAGAGCAATTGCTGAGCCTGGATTTTATTGAAAAGAAGCAAAACATAATTTGCTTGGGTGCTGTTGGTACCGGCAAGACATACTTGGCTACAGCATTGGGGGTAAAAGCCTGCTCCAAGGGGAAAAGGTACGATTTTTTCGACTGTCGGATTTGGCGGCGGAATTAACGGGGAAACATCGTACCGGAAATTTGACTAAGGCGTTGAAACAACTGCAAAGATTGGACCTTCTCATTCTTGATGAGGTGGGTTACATCCCGTGTGATAAACTTTCGTCACAGCTGTTATTTAACGTGATCTCCGGCAGCTATGAACAACAAAGTGTGATTGTTACATCAAATCTACAATTTGGTCGCTGGAACGAGATGTTCGGGGATGATCTCTTGACAGCGGCACTGATTGATCGGTTAGCCCATCGGGCATACATCTTAAGTTTTACAGGCCCAAGTCTTCGGTATGAAGAAGCGATGAGGGAAAAACACTTAAACGGATAAATTCAAACTAAGGATGCTACCGAAAATTAGAGTGCCAAACTATCGATCTCTTAGTTGCCGAAAACAGATCGGGCAGGAAGTGAAAGCAAAATAGCGTAATACTGCGCCACTTAAATTTCACGGGGATTAGGACAAGCTCGGATAAAATTATTAATATAATTATGTACAGCCTGATCTTTTTAGAAATAGAATATCCCATCCCTATTTCATCCCCCTACCTATGTGATGCCATATTTCCCTTCCTGTTAAAGTCTAGAAAAAATAGGGGAAGAAGTCATCGATCTAAAGTAGGAATTAGAATAAAAAAAGCCTCATACTTTTGTATGAGGCCCATACCGTCTATTATTAAACAGCCTAATTTGTTGCCTTAATAATTACCCCACTGCAAGTTATTTGAGGTTTCTAATTCTTTTTCCAAAAGGCTGAGCCACCGGTAAAGATCTGCAATAAAATTAGGATGGGCTGAATTACCAGCCTCTGCTCGTTTTAGCATAGCGCGTAATTCCTCAACTAAAGACATTATACGATCAGGGGAAATCCCACTTTGTGATGGACTAGCCACGTTTTTTGGTGTGGATTCTCCATTTTTCTTTCCAAGATTGGTTAATACAGATCCTAGCTGCCCAATTAAAGAGGTGAAAGGATCCCCGGAAAGCTCATGCCCAGGCGAACTAGATAGACCGGGTGAACTAGGTGGGCTAGGTGAACTAGATGAATATGAACTCTTAGGAACCTCTACACTATGGGCTTGGGTATTAATCGTGTCTAAACCGCGGATTTCAGCACTAATAACTTCCGTAGGTTTTGGATCCCCATGTTGCTGGACCCTATAAGTAACAAAAGTATAAATACTCCCATCAATAGACGGCAGTAGAGCATTTACAGGTATAGGCACCGCCTCACTAATATAATCTCCACCTGCATCTATCCCAAGCTCGTAAGGATAATAAGGCCCGGGATCTTTATTATAATCCACACCTAAAGAGGCAGGATAATCATGTAAAGTTCTGCGAGTTCCCAACTCTGAAAAAAGACGAATCGGTTTAAAGGAAAACATTCCATTGTGATCTGTTATGTTCCCTTCATCGGTTCTTCCTGGAACACCTAAGCAAACACGCACATTTGGGACCGGTTGCCCTGTCTTCCCATCAATCAGTTGCCCTTTAATATGAACATCCAATGGTGTCATAGTCACAATTAACCCTTCCTCAGGGCGGCCCCTAACAATATCACCTTCAAAGTATCCTTCCTTTTCAAACCTTAAGTGATGTTCTTGGGTATCAGCCTTCCAAATACCCCAATCCTTTGCAGGCCAAGTAATACTAAATCTACCTGAAGAATCCGTTATGTATTTGTATCCATCAAAAGCATCAACACGACCTTTGACCCCTGCCTTAACCTCTGCATTTGCTATAGGTTGATTAGAAACAGCATCAACTACAATTCCTGACCAGGTTCTAGCTGAAGCCGATACCGAAAATACCATAAGAAACGAGAAAGACATTAAAAATATGATAGGTATTGGGAATACCGACTTTTTCGTTTTAGATGTTAACATAAAGCTCCCCCTTTACTTTAACTTTACTTCTCCCCGTTATCACTCCTGCCTCCATTAATAGGAACAGACAGAATCGTACTGTGATTGCTATCGATAAATTTAACCTTCCGTTCTTTAGGGATTACTTTGATAATAATGTTGGCTGTTTCACCTGGCTCAAGAGTAACAGCCTGGGTAATAACTTCTAT
>JAAZLO010000012.1 GCA_012689375.1 Bacillota bacterium
TCTAAAATCATGCTTTCGGGCGCATTGTCGGGAATAGAATTACATCCCTTATCGAATCCTGATTGGTGATAAGCATGATTAACCTATCAATTCCTATACCCATACCTCCTGTGGGAGGCATACCATGTTCAAGGGCAAGTAAGAAATCCTCATCCATCATATGGGCCTCTTCATCGCCTTTATCACGGAGCTTAACTTGGCTTTCAAACCGTTCCCGTTGATCTATAGGGTCATTCAGTTCACTGAAAGCGTTAGCCATTTCATAGCCGCCTACAATCAGTTCAAACCTATATGTATACCTGGGATCATCCTTTTTCTTTCTGGCCAAGGGTGATATCTCTATGGGATAATCTATTATAAAGGTAGGTTCTATTAGCTTAGGTTCAACTAATTTATCGTAAATCTCAGCCAATATAGCCCCACGCGAACTATCCTTTCCTATCTCAACGCTAAGGGATTCCGCAGCTTTTTTTGCATCTTCGTCATTATCGATTTCAGTAAAATCCACACCTGTATATTTTAGGACTGCCTCAACCATAGTCAGCCTTGTCCACGGCGGTGTAAGATTAATATCTATGTCACCTGACTTAACAATCCCGGTTCCCAATACCTTATCAGCAACATAATAAATAAGATTTTCGGCAAGATCCATCATATCGGTATAGTCAGCGTAAGCCTGATATAACTCAAGCATAGTAAACTCAGGATTATGCTTAGTGGATATGCCTTCATTCCTATATACACGCCCAAGTTCGTATACTTTTTCAAGGCCGCCTATTATTAACCGCTTCAGATGGAGTTCCAAAGCAATCCTCAAATAAAGATCTAAACCAAGGGCATTATGGTGTGTAATAAAAGGCCGTGCACTGGCTCCCCCGGGAATAGAATGCAAAGACGAGGTTTCAACTTCGATAAACCCCCGGGAATCAAGGAAGTCCCTTACTGCCCTGAATATGGCTGTACGCTGAAGAAAGACACGCCGTACATCAGGATTAACAATTAAGTCTAGGTACCGGTGCCTATAACGAAGATCAACATCAACTAATCCATGCCATTTTTCAGGTAAAGGGCGAAGGGCTTTACAAAGAAGGGAAAATTCATTTACCTCAATACTCGTTTCTCCTCTACGGGTACGGAAGACCTTGCCTTCCACACCTATGATATCCCCTATATCCAAAGACGAAAAAAGCCCGTAATCTTCCTCTCCCAAAGAATCAAGCCTTGCGTATATCTGTATTCGTCCTGAGAGGTCCAGAATATCCGCAAAAGTTGCTTTACCATGGCTTCGTATAGCCATTATTCGGCCTGCTATCCTCACAATGCTCTTATCAAGGTTTTCAAAGTTATCTATAATTTCTGTATTAAGATGTGTTCTTTCGAATCTTGCCCCAAATGGCTCTATCCCTTTAGCGCGAATATCATCTAGTTTTTGTCTACGTACTCTGACGTGTTCACTGTCAAAGTGTGAATCAATTAACTCTCCCTCATTCCCCTCGTTGCTTTCCAAGTTCATCCCATCACCTCGATATTTCTAAGACCTGGAACTTAAGGGTCCCCATGGGCGCAATAACATCCACAACACTTCCAACAGGTTTACCCAAGATTGCTTTACCTACAGGGGATTCATTGGATATACGGGAATTAGCCGGATCGGCTTCCGCCGAACCAACAATTATATATTCAAAAACTCCTCCCTCAGCCAAATCTTTTAGCTTCACTTTTGATCCTAGGCGAACAGCATCTGTATCAATTTCGTCCTCATCGATAACTTCGGCATTTCTGAGCATTGCCTCTAATTGAGCAATACGGCCTTCAACAAAGGCTTGCTCCTCCTTGGCAGACTCGTACTCAGCATTATCCGTGATATCGCCAAAGGCCTTAGCGTCTTTAATTCTGGCAGCAACCTCGCGCCGCCTGGTAGTCTTAAGGTGCCCTAACTCCCTTTCAAGTTTTTTAAGCCCTTCCAGGGTAAGAACTACCTTTTGCGCCATAGTACCGATGCCCCCTTAATAAACTAATTATCCTTGTACATCTTGGCATCGCGCAGTCAGGCCGGGCCCGGCCCGGTTTGTACCTTACCCATCGCGCGACGCCTTATCGCATGCCAATATTATGTCTTTTGACTTCCCGGTTGTCAAGGCTTAGCGTTCAATACTTCGATCCTGGGACGAAATTCAAGTTCTGTAATAACATCCAAATAATCTGAGGGTTCAAAGTCCTCGGGCCTACGCCCTGTGAGAGCTACAAGCACTGCATCAATCACATTAGTGGCAAAGGATCTTCCTTCAAATTCAGGAGTAGACACAACAAGGGTTTTAACTCCCCTGGATCTGAAAGCCTCAACATCATCCCTGGTCACAGTATTTGTTATGATAATCTTCCCGGAAAGATCCTGTGGCATGTGCTTTTTAATAAAATGGCAGTCGCCCCCTATAATGTCCGCCCACTGATAAACCTGGGTAAACTTGGGGACTATCTCCTCCTGACTCTTTCCTGTCGGATATAGTACGCTAATAGGCATGTGGGTAAGAATAGGCATTAACACATCTGCAACCACCCGGAGAGTAGAAAGTGCCGACATAAAAATAGGAACACTCAGGGCAAATGCTAGATCTCCGATCTTTAAATTGCACCCTGATTCAGCTAAAGCGAAAGCCAAACCGAACCTATCCAAAGCACACACAACAAAAGCATTTTTCCCCTTGAGAGGTATTCCCTCATTGTCACGAATATATTCAACGGCTCTGCGTTCAATGACTCCTTTCAACATGGATCCATCAGCAACCGGGGTAATTTTCGCCGTTTTTGCCAGCCTGTCAGATTCCTTTAAAGTATACCTTTTATCCCCCATGAAGAACCATCTATCAGTTCCGCCCAAACCAATTGCGTCTACTTTTCCGTCCAAACTACGAATTAATTCCCTTGCTTTCCCTACATTACCGTCTGTCCCTCTACGTTCAATTATAAACGTCTCCCCCAGCAGGGTTATTTGGGCCTTATGATCCCTACGCCGGGAACCAAGACTTACACCGACTACGTGCTTCAAATTCTCACGCCCCCATTTAAAAATACAATCCCGCCCTAGTCTGTAAGAACTTCCCGGATAGTCGTACGGATGTCCGACGGCTCAATATAGGCATCCTGCTTAATAGGGGAAGGGCCGATTACAATACTTATTACACGGTTCCCCAGGATTGATTCTACAAGGCTGCATCTCATATCCGAACCGATAAAAATCACAGCATCGTAGATTTTAAGTTTACTTATAATTGCCATTATGTCATTGAGAACTTCAATTCCAGATCTTTCCCTGACATATTCCCATCGCTCATCATCATCCATAAGGAACACAAAATCTACGCCTTCTTCCTTTGCTATTTCATAAATTTCATTCTTATTTCCTACAGGAAAGCCGACCAAAGCTATTCTTTCCCCCTTACGAATTTCACCAAGGCTTTCCAGGCGGGAAATAAAAGCCCTGTCCATACCTACTCTGTCTGCAGTTTCCTGTTGGGATAACCCATTGGATCTTAGTTTAATAATCCTTTTAACAGCATTCAGAAGACGATCTTCATCTATCAGTTTTTCCCCTATACGCACAAAATTCAGAGCATTCACCCCTGTCGGCAATCCGATTTTATCCGGCTAGCGTTTACATATTTGTGCACGTAGATATTCTAGCAAATACCACCATGAAATGCAACTGTCAATATACCAACCATTTCCTTCCTTGTCGTCGCTTTATTGATACAGGCACGAAAGGCAGCAGCCTGGGCAACACCTCGAATATACCACGATGCATGCTTCCTCATTTTCAGCACCGCCCTCCGCTGCCCGACAAGGTGAATAAGCATATCAAGATGCCTGACAGCCACATTTAACCTCTCTTCATGTGTCACGGGGGACGGGGTTAGTGACACATCATTTAAAAATGCAGCAACATCCCTAAGCATCCAAGGGTTACCTAAGGCAGCCCTTCCAATCATAACTCCGTCACACTTTGTTTCTTTAACCATTTTTTGGGCGTCTTCCGGTGAGAGAATATCACCGTTACCTATAACAGGGATTGATACAGCCTCTTTTATTTGCCTGATTATATCCCAGTCAGCCGCCCCGGAATAAAACTGATCCCGGGTTCTCCCGTGTATCGTAACTAATGAAGCCCCGACGTCTTCCACTGCCCTCGCAAGATCAACTGCATATACTGAATCTTCGCTCCAACCCTTTCTCATTTTTACGGTAACAGGAGTACTGACTGCAGATACAACAGCTTCAACGATATTCCGAGCGAGCGGTACATTTTGCATTAAAGCGGAGCCTTCTCCGTTCTTTACAATTTTTGAGGCAGGACATCCCATATTAATATCAATAATTTCCGGAGAAGCAATCTGCTCAACAAGGGTAGCAGCACGGGACATAGTTTCAGGATTACTCCCGAAGAGCTGAATTGCAATGGGGCGTTCGTCCTCTGAAACCCTTAACATACTCTTGGTTGTTTTATTTCCATATATAAGCGCCTTATCGGAAATCATTTCACTAAAAACAAGATCACAGCCCATACCCTTTGCAATAATTCTAAAGGCTTGGTCTGTGACCCCTGCCATAGGTGCTAACACAACAGGCACCTGATTGCTAAAATCTACACCGCCGACAGAATACATCCCTGAAAACTTCACTCTTTTCTAATATAAAAACCATCTAAAACTTATTTATCGGTGTCATGATTACCATTGTTTTCATGTCCGTAAAATGTTCTTCCCCCGGCAACGGTATTATAGTTGCCGTATGGTTTGCCTCCGTCAACCATATCAGAAATAACGGCCAAAAGCTTATCAAGGCCCTCACCTGTCTTGGCGGATACTCCAACTGCACCCGGGTGTTCAACCTGAATACGCTCTCTTTCAAGACTCCCCGATATAAGATCTATTTTATTAAGACAAGTGATAATCGGCCTATCGGCAATATCCAAAGTTTTGAGAACTTCCCCCACTGCTTCACAATGATCATCTTTACCGGGATGGCTCGCATCCACCACATGAATTAACAAATCCGAATGAGTCGCTTCTTCAAGAGTGGCGCGAAAGGCAGCTATAAGATCATGGGGAAGTTTTCTTATAAATCCAACAGTGTCGGCAAGTAAAATAAAGCTGCCGGACGGCAGATAACATCTTCTTATTGTTGGATCAAGCGTAGCAAAAAGTTTATCTTCGACAAAGACCTCAGAATTTGTCAAGGCATTAAATAAGGTAGATTTGCCTGCATTTGTATAACCTACAATTGACACAAGGGGAAGGCCTGATTTACTCCGGTTTGATCTTTGGAGGCCCCGCCTCTTTGCTATCCCTTCCAATTCCTTGCGAAGAACAGAAATACGCTTCCGTATTCGTCTTCTGTCTACTTCCAGTTTTGTCTCACCCGGCCCCCTGGTACCTACACCGCCTCCGAGCCTGGACAAGGCAGTTCCCTTCCCGATAAGCCTTGGGAGCAGGTAACTCAGCTGCGCCAATTCCACCTGGATTTTTCCTTCCTTACTTGCAGCTCTGGATGCGAATATATCCAATATAAGCCAGGTTCTGTCAATAACCTTTGTTTTAAGAAGCCTTTCAAGATTCCGTTGTTGAGCCGAAGACAATTCATCATCAAATATAACGAGATCGGCATGGGTGGTGATAACAAGAATAGCCAATTCCTCGGCTTTCCCTTTCCCTATATAATACGCCGTATCAGGTTTCGTGCGTTTTTGGATAAGCCTCACGGCAACTTCAGCACCAGCGGTAGCAGCCAATTCTGACAATTCATCTATAGAATCTTCAGTCTCCCACCACTCAGTGCCGGGCAATTCAAGCCCAACAGCAATAGCTCTTTCAGTTGGTAACCTCAGAGCAAGTTCACCCCCGGTTAATTTCAATGATTTCCTATTTTACCTGAAACAATTAAATATATCCCTGTCTCTTCATGATACCTTTATTTTTATCTGATGTCATCTTTGGGTTCGAATATCGGGGGAATCCCCGTCCTGGCAGAACGAAAAATGAAGAGGTTTAGTGGGCACAAAAGAAATCCGATATGGTATTTTTACATACCTATGCTTTATTTCTTTCATATATAATACGTAGGCCCTCAAGTGTCAGGTTAAGATCAATTTCATCTATTTCCCGGGCTTCCTTTGCAATAAGCGGTGCAAGACCTCCTGTAGCAATAACCCTGGGATTAGTTCCCATCTCTTCTTTCATTCTCCTCACAATTTCATTCACCTGGCCGACTGCCCCATAGACGAGTCCCGCCTGCATACTCCTTATTGTGTTCTGTCCTATAACAGTTGCAGGCCTTATTAATTTAACACGTGGAAGTTTCGCTGCCTGAGCAAAAAGAGCCTCGCTGGAAATCATAATCCCAGGGCATATTATACCCCCGATATAATCCCCGTCTTCCGAAACAGCACAAAATGTAGTAGCAGTACCAAAATCCACCACCACTGCCGAAGAACGGTATTTTTCATAAGCCGCAACAGCATTTGCTATCCGATCCGCTCCTATTTCCTCGGGATTCTCGTACCGGAGCACCATCCCTGTTTTAATTCCAGGCTCTACTACAAGGGGCTTAATATTAAAATACTTAACGGCAAGCTCCTCAAATACACCGATTATAGGCGGAACAACACAGGAGATCGCTATCCCTGAAACCTCATTAAATTTGATATTATTATAGGAAAAAAGATCACATAAAACCATTGCGTATTCATCTGAAGTTTTACGGCGATCCGTGGCAATTCTATAGCTCGTCACAAGCTCAATGTTATCATAAACACCAATCATAATGTGGGTGTTACCAATATCAAGTGCAAGAAACATAAGCAAGCCTTCCTTCCCTACCCATGCCATACAGGGAAAATACTGTAAACATATTACATAGTGACAGCACCGAAAGCCCGAATAAGCATGACAGCCCCCATTCCTACAAAAAGCAATCCGGCAGCAATCTGAAGATATTCCGGGGGCACAATTTGCGGGGCCAATTTCCCAGAAATAACTCCTATCAAGCTCACACTGGTGAGAGCAAGGGAAGCCCCTATAAAAACAGGTAACACCTTCTTATGTTGCGCCATAAGTATAAATACTGTAAGCTGGGTTTTATCTCCCATTTCCGCAAGAAAAACTGTGGAAAAGGTAAGCCCAAATAGTTTCCAATCCAAAAGCTCTATCCCCTTCCGTATATCTTTCCCTGTATTAGAATCCTATGAAGCCAATCTTCTATATAATGTCTGATTTCGTTATTGTTTTCATCAGTAGTCCTCAATACCTGAATATCTTTACGGTTACGAATTTCATCTAAGAATGGATTGCTATGTTCTTTTATTATGCCTAATACAGGTACCGGACTTTCAAGTGCCTCGTTTACTGCCTGCCTAAATTTTCGTGCGGAAATTTCAAAACGGCCCAGTCCCCCCATGACAACAAGATCAGCGGAATGAACAGCCTCCTTTATGGATTGAACCCCAATTGTATCAAAAGCCTCAGTATGAATATCCCAGCCTCCCCTGCGGGCCGTAGACACTCTCGCTGATACAAGGGTACTAAGATCAACAATTTCAAACCCGCGGAGACGCCTACCTTCATACACTCCATCAACTCGAAATCCACCTATAGATATAGGAAACCCTTGGAAGACCAAGGATAGAATTTTAAATTTATCAGCGCTTTTTCGCCCGGTTAAAAATAGGTTTCTCTTTAGGCACACACAGATCCTGACCCCCTCAGTTTCCAAGCTGTATCCTGCCTTATAATATAAAGATCTATAGTGGAAATTAGTGTCTCCCTGTCACATACGGGATAAGGGCTTCAGCATCCCCCTGCGGATTAAAATCTCAGAGAGGATAATTGCTATGGCACCACCTGCAATAGCAGTAATAAGCTGAGGCACTTGCATCATTTGTGCTATCTTCGGAGGAACATCTACCACAAACCTTACTGCAATGGAAAGTAGCAGGAATTTAACAATGGATGCAGCTATGACTGAAATATATTTATTGCGTTTTCTTGTAAGCCCGTAAATTATAACCAAGACGGCATTCCCCAATGCAATAAAGGGAATCATAGGACCTAATGGAAGGGGTAAAATACCACGCCAAAAAGCAATTAAAGGAGTAATAAGGCCAATCGCCACACCGCCCCAAACTCCTACAAATACGGCAGCGACATATAACATTGTGTTAACCAGCGGACCGGTTGCATATTGAGGTAGATTCATCATCTGAATCACTAGAGTCAGCGCCATTAATATAGCTGTCCTAGTAATAAAAAGAATATTTCTCTTTGTCTGCATAATGCCTAAACCCGTACTATTCAAAATACCACCCCTGTTTTCCACCGGGCCAGGCTCAGGTCAGCCCTAAGCCTGTTGCATATTAAGTAAAAATTCTACACTTCAGAGTGTTCTCCTTCCCCCTTTCGCCCTGTAATTGAATATTATACATAATAAAGGGTAAAAACCACAGGTATCCTGTGTGATTTCAGGTTTATTATGATAAGATTGAGATATTAGACAAGAAGTATAAAAAATAAAGGAACGGCTCGAAACAAAGCGGCTTTTTAATTATGGGATCTTACAACTGATAACAAGGAGGTATATATTATTAAGTGAGGGACATCTATGCAACTTCAATCGAAGCTCTTATAGGAGTCTTACCTGTAATACTATTGCTATTGTTATTTAATAGGTTGGTTCTGCGGGTGCCTCTGGAAAATTCCCGTGAAACATTTGTTGGGCTTACATTGACTGTGGTCGGTCTTGTCCTTTTTTCTAACGGTTTAAAAATGGGCCTGCTTCCCCTCAGCGAGACTGTAGGCATTAACCTGCCTTCACATGCTTCCGTGTGGTTAGTCCTTGCCTTTGTTTTTATTCTTGGGTTTGCCGTAACCCTGGCTGAACCGTCATTGCAAGCATTAGGCGGACAAATCGAGGAACTCAGTGCAGGAATTATTCCAAAACGTGCAATGATTCTTACAGTAGCCCTAGGAATCGGGATTGGTGTGACTATGGGTGTAATAAAAATCGTATTCCAAATACCCACCGCAAAAATTCTCCTTCCGTCGCTGATTGTCTTGGCAATACTAATACAGTTTGCCCCAAAAGCAGCAGTAGGCATAGCCTTCGATGCCGCCGGGGTAACTACAGGACCTGTTACCGTCCCAACAATAATAGCTGTGGGTATAGGTATTGCCACCGCATTAGGGGGAAGGGATCCGCTGATTGACGGATTCGGTCTAATTGCGCTTTGCCTTATAGGTGTGACTTTTACAGTACTGATACTTGGGATGATATTTAAGATTTAAGGAAAGGTTCAGGGGGTGAAGGAATGAAATATGATGCTATATTCGTGGTGCTCCCCAGGGGGACAGCGGAACATGTCATGAACATCGCTAAGGAGGCAGGAGCACAGGGGGGCACCATACTCCTTGCAAGGGGAACAGGCTTATATGAAGCCAAAACATTTTTCGGGCTTACAGTTGACGTTGCGAAGGAAGTCCTCTTTGTTCTGACACAAAAAGAGGACACTGAGAGAATACTCGAAGCTATAGTTAAAGCAGGCCATCTGGAAAAGCCGGGCAGGGGCATTGCCTTTGTAATGAACATAGATAGGACAGTAGGCCTGGTTAACAAGGGCGAATTCAAGTCTGTCAAACAATAAGCCCGGTATGTATATTAATTTAGTGCTAAGATTCTGCCTCCCCCCTTAAGAACCAGTTCGTTTAATTCCATAATGAGGGGTTCAATTTCGGAGCCTGCTGCCTCAGTCTGTAGCAACTCAACAGATGGAGCGTGATGTCTCCAATATAATTCATTTGCAGCCTCATCCGGCTTTATTTTGGCGCCTTCAAGTGATAATCCCACGAATGCGCCTTTACTCATAGAGTAGCTGTAAATTGCAGATTTAAGCTGAATATCAGTCCCGGCTTCAAGATGGCGGCCAACCGGACCTGCCGCAATGGCAACGTCCCCGCCGAAAGTGAAACTGCCTTCTTCAAAGCTTTTCATGCCCCGCTCATTTGTGATAACCAGGACAAGGGCAGTTGATTGTACGCCGATTTGAAAACCATAAGAAAGCCCTGTCATTTCTAGAAAACTCGGGCCATACCACTGACCGGTAAAATAATCCCTTTTTAAAACGATACCTTTGCCATACCTTGCCCCTAACATCAGGCCAGCTTTAACCACTTGCGGAAATATTGCAACACCCTCGGCTTTGGCAAGAAGATCACACATAGTACCGGAATCCTCTTGTTTGGATATTTCCATTAAAACCTTCGTTGCATCCCTGATACGCTCATCTGGAAGACTTGATGCCTCAGCGCCGAAAGCCGGGCCCACTGTAATCAGAACTAAAGTGAGACATACCAATACCAAAGACAAAACGTTTCTTTTCACCGGGTAACCCTCCCTGAAATTTATAAATACGTGATTCCCTCTGATGAAATCTTACCAGATAATCTTCATATTGGGAATAAGGAAAAATTCGGTGCCGAAAGCAATATTGAATGTACAGCACCGAATATTGTATATATCCATATTATATTCACATTACCAAACAGCCTTGATGCCGGCAACTGCAGACTTACCCTCCGAGAGACTGCCGAATTCACCGCCTTCATCACCCACTAAAAATGTGGTTCCAATCCAAGCGCTGAATATCGGATTTATTTTATATGTATATTTAGGTACAACAATTCCGCTGTCGTCGCTTATACCATAGATACTCAGAAGCTCTATTTCATGATCATCATGTATGGTAGCCCTGGCAATTGCAGCCAGATAATGGCCTGCCTTAACTTCTTCCCCTGGCATATTATAAGGCGAAAGAAGCGATCCTTGGCTGTTATATATGTATTGCCCCATGAGATAGTACTGACCTGCATCACCAAACATTCGATCCGCCCCCGCTACCACTTGGAAGTAAGAATCATTAGATGAAATAGGGCTATTACTGCTTGGAATATCCAGCTCTTTCATTTTATCCGGGAAATTGTAACTCCCTTCACCCCAGAAAGTATACGGGCCGGAAGTGCCGCTGGCAGAAGCCCCGAAGGAAGTTGCTTTACGGTATGCAGTTTTTGGAATGAGAAAGGGGCTATCCTCTCCAGGGGGAAATGATCCAAATTCAAACCAGAGAACGGGCATATCCTCCCACCCACGGAACCCGCTGATATAAAGATCCCACATTCCGAAGTTCTTACCTATACGTCCTGCAATTTCTAAACGATCTACAAATGACTTAGGAGTTTCAGGGATCGGGAATCCGGGAATTGGAAGCTCTTGAAACCTCGGATTCAATACTAAAGCCACATCTGCTTCGAAGGATGTATCCTTCCACGAAGGATATGCCGATACATATATGGCAGGCACAGGAAGCCCTGATATATCCATAAATCCGCCTTGATCCGAGACACTTGTTAAAGGTATAGGATTTATGTAATCAGTCGGGTTAAGCCCATAAGCAGCCCCCCATGACACTACTTGTTGGCCGAGACGCAAATCAAAGAGATCCCGGTAAATATCTATGTAAGCCTCATCCAATTCAAGTAATGTCCCGTCAGACACATCATGATTATACCAGCCTTTAACTGAAACATGGGCATGCCCATGGACGTTAATGCCCAATTGTCTTAAGTTTTGATCCAGTGCGAGCCTGTAATCAGTGATACCGAGAGCCAATCCTCCGCCATTCAGTGACAGGTTAACCGTTTGATTAAATTCCCCGGAAATATCAGGCCCTGTGGATCCCGGCCCCATAGCATTCGCAATGGCTGATGACAACACAAGTGCCAATACAATACAAACTATGGGAATAACATAGTTATCTTTAAGAATTCTTCCTACCCTCATTTGAACTCTGTCCCCCTCCTAATAATTCTGACATTTATATAGGAACCTCAATGTCTACGTAAATACCTCACGGTAAAGTAATCATCAGGTATATCAGCCTCAGACGTTTCCTCGATTTTGATTATAGTTTTTGTACCCGAAACAATATCACTCATCACAACATTGGCTGGCTCCCATTTATCACTTTCGTTCTTTTTCCAGTCTGCTGTTTCAAGAATCTTTCTAAGCTTGTCTCCACGCCCGTAAAATTCTATTTTAACCGGGATAAATTCATCTTGCCATACCCACATCTTTACGAATGTGTATTCACTTTCCCCCGTAGGGGCAAGACGGAGCACATAGCATTTGTTACCGTCAACAACATCATCATCCAGCCTTTCGGATTCATAATCCTCTTCGTATGCGGCTGTGCCTGATATTTCTTCGTAAGTAAAATCAGTACCCATAAATTTCGTTTGCATTTCTTGAGTTGCAATTCTTCTTTCTTTTCCGAGAGCAGGCATATAGAGCCATATTTCAGAATCCTTACTTTCCGATTTCGTTATACTAAGCAACTTGGTTCCTGCAACATCCGCAGGCCTGAGATATTCAAGCAATTGTTTCTCAGTATTATCCTCATCTTCCTTTCTGTAAATCTGCAGCGTATTACTCCTTTGCTGACCACGTTTGCTTTCTGTTATCAATTCAATCCTTGCCGAACCATCCCCTGCAAATAAAACCGTTCCCTCCACTTGATCGAGGATCTCTTTGGCAGTGAGATCCGCGCCATAGACAATACCTGAAAAAAGTGAGATAAAAATACCGATTACCAGTATTGATACATATACATTTTTAATCCGGAATCCCGCTGAATTAATCTGCCTTTGCGTTTCACCTTTAAATTCCATTACCGTATCACCATCCTAAAATCTATTTTCCTACCCCAAGCGGGGATTTATTTTGGGAAGACACCTTTTTACCCCTTATATACTTGGGATCCACAGCCCTGAGTATTGCAGGGAGAAAAACGAGAGCCCCAAGTCCTGATGTAAACATTGTGCCCGCTACTAACATGCCAAAAATTGATATGGCCCGGAAAGTGGAAAAGGCCAAAAGACCGAAACCTAAAATTAGAGTCACAGCGTTGAAAAAGATCCCTCTGCCGGTTGAAGTTATTGTAGCCTTCAGCGCATCCTCTTGTTCCTTGCCGTTTCTGAGTTCATAACGGTACCTGCTTGTTAAATGGATTGAATAATCAACTCCGATTCCGATACTGATACCTGAAATCATAATCGTGATAACATCAAGAGGTATTTTCATATATGACATAAACCCGAAATTAATTAGAATGCTGATACAAAGGGGAATAAGGCAAAGCAACCCGATAATCGAAGAACCGGAAATAACAGATACGACAATCCACACACCTACAGCCGAGAGTATAAGGCTCTTTATTTGATCATCCATGAATTTTTCCATCATCCGTAACATTACCTTTGGGAGGCCTACTACCCTTGTATCGACTCCTAGACCTTTAAATTCCTCATCGGTAACTGCTTCCACCTTATCTATAATTGATCCTAACTCAGCTGTGGAAACATTTGCTGCCCTGGCAGTTACAAGAGCTTTTTGGAAATCATAACTTACCATTGAATCCAATCCTTCGCCTCCCTGCATCGTAAAAAGGAGGAGCTCCTGGGCAACTGCCTCACGGGTAGGCGGAATTGTGAAATAATCAGGATCATCGGCATTGAGGGCCTTATTGACAGTGCGTACCAATTCTGCAACAGAGGACGGGTGACTCAGGTTATCAACATTATCCATCCTGTCTTGGAGCCTTGCCATACGATTTAATATATCCGGTTCTTTTATTCCGTCATATTCCCCGGTATCCACCAGAACGCTTACGCTGTGGGTTCCTCCGAATAACTTTTCGGCAAGTTGTGTACCCATCACTGCAGGGCTGTCCTGTCTAAAATACTGCATCCAGTTAGTTTCAATTTTCAGGCCGGGAACAGCCACGGCAAAAACTATAGTTACCGCCAACACTGCCAATATTACTTTTACAGGTCCGGTAACTACAGCAGTTGCAACAGAGCCCAGGAAGCGGTTTAGGACGGATCTGCGGGCCGTTCCGGACGCGAGGCCATTCCGCTGAATTTGGGCACGCCTGATTTTGTAACGGCTCCTCATTATAAGAAGTGAAGGGACACACGTTAACGTAATGACCAGGTTAATCATGATACCTGCAGCCGCAAATATTCCAAATGTTTTTACCGGACTTATAAATGATGTAGCAAAGGAGGCAAACCCTACCGCTGTCGTTAAACTGGTCATAGATACAGGACCTGTCAACTCATGTATTACCTGGTTTATCGCTGCCTCAGGCATTCTTCCTTTTCTGCGTTCCTCATGGAAACGGTTCAGTATATGAATCCCTGCCGCACTACCCATAGATACTAAAATAATCGGCAGTATCATGGACACTATCGTAATATCATATCCTAGGACCGACATTAAACCTAGGCTGCAGGCTAAACTCATAATAATGCTAATCATAAGAATTGCGACATCAAAAAACCTGCCAAAGCTTACATAAAGGGATATTATTACCACTGCCAGAGATAACGGAAAAAGGACGCTTAAATCCCGGCGCATATTGTTAGTGGCTATGTAACCGAGATACGCTTCACCGATAACATATATTTCTTCACCTGGGCCCCTTTCCCGGAAAGCGATAGCTTCAATATCCCCGGCAA
The DNA here is from genome assembly GCA_012689375.1 of Bacillota bacterium. GTDB lineage: Bacteria > Bacillota > SHA-98 > UBA4971 > UBA4971 > UBA4971. The sequence goes on from JAAZLO010000012.1 coordinate 14,619, forward strand.
GGGTTTGGGAATCAAAAGATGCGGCGGAACCCGGCTCCAAAGTAATGAATACAGCAAGGGCGTCCCCGTCTTCAGATACCATTGCAGAGCCCTGAGGACTGTCCTTTAAGGCATTTTTAAATTCCCCGATTTCCTCTTCAGTCTCCGGCACCCCATGAGCAACAGATGAAATTTCTAATCCAAGTTCATCCCCTCGGATAAGGACGGCATCCAAGGGGGTCACTACATCATCGATTCCGGGTAAATCCAGTATCCCGTCGGCAATCCGCTGTACCTTGGCAAGGGTCCTGTGGTTATACACATCAGCTTTTATGACTACCATCATCATGTCCTGGGATCCGAAATCTTCGACGACATCCGTTAAATCCTGAATCACCGGATCATCTTTGGGCACCATAGATTCAGTATCTACTTTTATATCCCCTCCCAGGGCATTAATGCCTAGAAAAACAGAAACCACACATAAAACTACTACAACAACCAACGGGTACCCGGTAATAACATCTGACAGTCTTTTCATTTTTTCTTCAGCCCTCCGACTCTGACGATTCAATTTTATATTTGTCAGGGAAACACCGGGCTTCTCCCTTGCCCTCCCGCCGGCAAAGACCGTTTAGGCAAAAATCCACTAATTGGGACGGATCAGATATGCTAGGGAAGCCCTGACTGTTTATTAGGTTTTCAAAAGCAACAAAGCTAATTGCACCTTCAATGGCATAAGCAGCCATACGAGGTTGAATTTCTTTGAATTCACCGGTTTCTGTTCCTTCCTTTATGATAGACTCAAAGACTTCTATGAAACGAACCCTGGCGTCCCGGGTACGTTCATCTAATTCCTTCCCGAGACCACCTAAATCACTTAAAATCACCCTGACAAATTCCTTTGACTGATTAAAAAACTTCCAATGCAATTTTATGGATTCAGTCAGCTTTTCACCGGCTCCCTCCAAACCCTCCAAATGTTTCACAACAATTTCCTTTAATTCTCTGAGCCTCTCTTCTACCAGGGATACGAACAGATCTGTTTTACTTTCAAAATATAAATAGACCGTTCCCTTCCCTACTCCTGCCTCCTCTGCAATTTCCTCAATGGTAGATCCATGAAATCCTTTCTCTGAAAAGATCATAAGGGCGGCCGCCAATATCATCCCGCGTTTACCGGATTCCTGAATATCACCTTTATCGGCCATTGTTTTCACTCTTTCAATTTAGATCTTTTATCCTAAAGCCTATATTTGCTAAATAATTAACCAAATATCTCGGACTGACTGGTCAGTCATAAACCATAAATATGATATCATGGTAATTTTCTTTTTTCAATCCTGGGAATGATAAAACCGGCTGAAGCGGAACTTGTAATTAGCATAGCACTTGTGTTATATTCGAAGTTAATCTAAAAAGTATCAGTTTTGTTTTTAAGCCAAATAATAAACCGGGCCTGTAAAACCATGAGACACACCCCTATATTGCACTATTTTTTGCCGGACACATAATAGATGCAGGAAATTTTGTTCTGCTGCACAAAGGAATATAGAGCGGGCTTGGATAACTCACTTTTAAGGAAGTACTAAGAATTAGTAGGAATATTCGATATTCCTATAGAAGGAGTGTGAATACTATGGCAAGATTAATAACCACATTGCAAGAAGTGGAAGATCTGGTGCGGGGGGTTACCTTTTTTGGTACCGGAGGAGGCGGAGATCCAGATAAGGGCCTGCAATTCCTCAAGGAAACATTAGACGATGTAGGCAAAATTGAACTTGTAGATGTAGATGAAATATCAGACAATGCAACTGTATGCACGTGTTTCTATATGGGTTCTATTGCACCGCATACACCTGAAGTCAAAGCAAGAATGAAAACGATGGGACTTGTTGAAAAAGAGGTTGAACGCGTTCTTCCAGAAGCTGTTAAGGCATTGGAGCGGTTTTTAGGAAAAGAAATTGATGCAATCGTCCCTGTCGAACTCGGAGGTATAAATACACCTGCGCCTATTGATGCAGCAGCAAGACTAGGCAAGAAAGTTGTAGATGGTGATTATGCCGGAAGAGCTATACCGGAAATTGTCCAGATTACACCTTCAATGGCAGGTAAACAGTTAGTACCCATGTCTAGTGTGGACGAATGGGGTAATGTGGCCTTTGTAGAAAAAGTTCGAAACCATCAATGTGCTGAGGCTATGGGTAAAGCCATTAGTACAGTTGCATTTGGCTTAGTGGGCCAGACTGCATTTGTCATGAGCGGTAAGGAACTTAAGGAACTCTTAATTCGCGGCACCGTCTCTGAAAGTATTGCAGTGGGGAAAACCCTGAGAGAAGCCAAGGAACAAGGGAAGGATCCCGCTACAGAAGTAGCAAAGGCACTAAACGGCTGGGTACTCTTTAAAGGCAAAGTTTCAAATAAAGAGTGGGAAGATAAACAAGGATACTATTGGGGCACCCACACGTTTGAAGGAGCCGGCAAGTTTAAAGGGCAAGAATTCAAGATGTGGTTTAAGAACGAAAACCATATTTCCTGGCTTGATGGAAAACCCTACGTAACCAGCCCTGATATCATGCAAGTTATTCACAGCGAAACAGGCGAACCCATTACAAATCCTGCTCTTTCTGTAGGAGAAGAAGTTGCAATCATCGGCGTAAAGAAGAGAGAAGCCTTTTCCACAGAGCAAGGAATTGCCATTGTGGGTCCTGCCCATTATGGGTTTGATATCGAACATAAACCTATTGAAGATGTAGTCGTCAAATAGGCAACTTATGATAAACTATCTGTCAAATATAATGTTAGGAGAGGGGGCGATTTGAAAGAAATATTTTTCGGAGGACTGTGGAGACCTTTTTGTGCAGTTAACCTTTTCCACAAAGATAGTAGAAAGTAGAGACTGGAGGGATTCAGAAGGTGGCACAAACAGAACCAACAGCGACAAGGGTGGACTCATTCGGAGATTATTCCACAATCCAAGTACCGAAAACAGAAACTAAGTCCTTATTTGGTATGTTTCTGGTATATCTCGGGGTACTGATATGTGTCGCAGTGATATGGGGCGGGGCTGAGCTGGGTCTCGGCTTGAATTTAAAAAACATGATAACCGCAGCCATAATCGGTTCGCTTATTCTTGGGGTAATCGGTTGGTTTACCGGTTATATAGGCGGACACACCAGGACCTCGACATATGTGATGATGCGGCATTCCTTTGGAAGAACAGGTGCTATCGTTGCATCAATAGCTGTCTCCGGTTTAGCGACTGGGATAGGGTGGTTCTTCATTCAAGCATGGCTTTTCTCCACTGTATTGGCAACGATCTGCAATACGGTTCTCGGATACGTACCCTGGATAGCTTCGGGACCGGTTGCATCAATTTGGGGCGCACTTTTAATGTGCCTGACAGCATATTACGGTTATAAGGGTCTTGCATTCCTAAGTAATATCGCTGTTCCCTTATTCTTAATCGTACTGTTTTCCGGCACCTACGCTGCAGTAACTGAAGCAGGCGGCTTTTCAGCAGCAGCTTTAGCCATACCTTCAAACCCAATAACCATGGGGACAGGTATAACGGCTGTTATTGGAATGTATATATCCGGGGCTACAATAACATCTGATATTGCTAGGTTTGCAGTAACCCCGACTGCAGGAGCGTGGGCGTGGTTCCTGCAGGTGGCTATTGTTCAGCCGATTATGCTGGTAGCTGCAGGCCTTATGACACTGTTAACTCCTGCAGGTGATGTCGTGCAATCCATGGCATATCTGGGTATAGGTGTAGGAGCCCTGTTATTAGTCATTTTAGGACAATGGACCACAAACGATAATAACCTCTACAGCGGATCTTTAGCTTTTGTAACCGCAATAAGGATCAAGAGATCCCATATGGTACTCATCCAGGGAGTTATCGGGGCGGCGCTTGCATTTCTTACTTCTATCGGATTCTTTGGTGCCGATCCGTTTATGAACTTCTTGACTCAACTTGGTAGATTCCTTCCTCCGATCGCCGGAGTTGTTATAGCAGATTACTTTATTGTAAAACCGTATGTCCTCGGAATTAAGGATCCATACAAACGATATGAATTCGGAGAAGGAACAGTGTACTCAAGATGGAATTGGGCCGGGATTATTGCATGGATTTTAGGTGCTTTGTTATCCCCTTATATACCCGGTGCCGTAGGGCTTAACTCAGTTCTTATCGGTTTAGTGGTGTATGCAGTACTGGCAGCTATCTTCGAGAAGAGCGGAACCGCGTACACATCAGGTACGTATATTGAACCTGCCGACGGTTTCTAAACGGCTACACTGTGAATTGATAATTCTATCAAGTAGATATCAGGAAGGAAGGAGGACCATAAATGGCAAGTGTTTTCCGAGAGGAATATCCTGAACTAACATGGTACGAGACTAATATGCCAAGATTGGCAATAATACTTGGCATTATCGCAATAGTAATAGGCTTATTTGCTCAGCTCCCCAGAACCAAAGGATTGTATATGCTCATAGCCATTGGCCCTATATTAGCGGGGATAGTTGCGTATGCACGATCTGAGGCTACAACCGATATAAAAAGGGTCGCAGATATAATAATCCAGGCAACCTGGATTATGCTTAGCTTCGGATGTGCATATTTTGTCATGGCCCCGTCCGAGTACTATAGCGCCAGAGGGGGACTTACTGCAATAATTCTTATAGTTGCCGGAATAATGGTGGTATTCGCCATTGCTACATTGGTCGCTTTTGGGCGAAAAGGATTCGAGCTCACACCATAAGCGCATTTAAGCTTAAAGCAATCAGGCTGCGTAGTTTATCTTTGTCAATCCCGAATGGTGTTATATCTTAAAAGGATCGGCGGAGGGAAACACCGGCCTGATTGCGTATCCCTGGGATAAAGCATCCACAACAAAGGCTTTACCCCCAAACCGGGAGGCATTAGAATGTATAAAATTAAGATAATCCTACCTGTTGCAACAGATCGATATAACGAATCCGTGTATAAGGAAATCAAGGGGTTTTCCCTTGATCCTCGTTTTGAATTTGAGGTGGAATCCCTTTCCCATGGTCCTATATCAATTGAGTGTGAGTATGACTGTGCCATAGCATCTCCTCATATAATTAACGTGGCAGAACAGGCTGAAACAGACGGCTTCCATGGGGTAGTAGTTTACTGTTTTGATGATCCTGCAGTTAAGGCATGCAAAGAAAAACTTGAGATTCCGGTAGTCGGTGCAGGTGAAGCCGGGGTACACTACAGCACATTGTTAGGGAAAAAATTCAGCGTGCTGATGACTATCAAAAATGCCATTACTGTAACACGGGAAATGGTGGAAAATACCGTCGGCCCCGGACATCTGGCTTCCATCAGGGTGGTAGATATCCCTGTAGCTAAATTAGACAGTTCCGCCGACAAGCTCTTTGAGGCGTTGTTGGCCTCCGCCAAGGATGCAATATGCCAAGATCATGCAGAGGCACTTGTGCTTGGTTGTACCGGAATGCTTGGAATGGCTGAAAAACTCCAAGAGGAAATATCATCAGACATAGGCGCCTTTATACCGGTTATAAGCCCGGGTGCTACAGCTTTACATCTGGTTCAGAGCCTTGTTCTTTTAAATTATAGGCACAGCGGTCTCACTTTTATGACCCCGCCTGACAAGATAAGGAAGTGATATTGTGAGTATTATGCAAGTCATCAAAGCAAGAAGAAGCATCCGGCTATATAAAGATAATAAAGTGCCGGATAAAGACCTCTTAGAATTAATTGAAGCCGGAACTTGGGCCCCTTCCGGAAGCAATATCCAACCATGGTATTTCATTATTGTAACTGATGATCACGTGCTTGAACAAGTATCAGCCTTCAGTCCCGGGCTTTTGGGAAACCCACCTGCGGTAATCGTTGCCTGTTGTGACAAACAGCTTGCCTTTGAAAAAGGGGGAGAACTGGGCCGGGGTGAACTTTGCGTAATGGATCTTTGTATGGCGTCACAAAATATTATGCTCATGGCGGCTGAAAAAGGACTGGGTACATGCCCTATTAAATCTTTTAACGGGCCTGCTCTCAAAAAAATCCTTAAACTTCCGGATCACATTTCACCTGAACTTGTCCTCAGCGTAGGATATCCTAAAAATAGCCCTGAGGCTCCCCTCCGGAAGGCTACAACTGATGTGGCCTACTTCAATGTATGGGAGGGTGCACAGTGAATCGCGAGGAAGTACTCAAACTGTTCAGTTATATGATTACAAGTGCCAGAGGTTGTGTTGGCGAACCTAAATTGTATGGCCCTTTCAGAATTTTAGATTCTATGAGTAGATTATATTACCTACTTAAGGAGAATAACCTAATCAATGAAGAAGGCCTGGCTAAAATAATTGATTTAATTGATGAGAAAAAATACAGCTGCATGACAGATAAAGAAGAGTTCATATCCATGCTAGATCAGGCTGTAGACGGTATGGTTGATATTATGTCGCGTTAAAGCTAGCAGCGGGGAGGCTCCCTATGATATCATTGATAAAGGCAAGTGAAAATGTAGTTCAGGATTGCTTAGGGGTTAAAAAAGGGGAAGAAGTCCTTATTATAATAGATGAAAAATCACGGAAAATTGGTAAAGCGCTTTATAAGGTATGTTCTGAAATTAGGGCCGAGGCTATGCTTGTAGAAATTATTGAACGTGACACTCATGGCTCAGAGCCGCCTAAAACCATAGCTGAGGCAATGAAACATGCCACTGTTGTTATTGCCCCTACAACAAAGTCACTTTCTCATACTGAAGCAAGGCGTAATGCAACAGAAGCAGGCGTCAGAATGGCAACTATGCCCGGTATTACCGAAGAAGTAATGATAAGGACAATGAGCAGTGATTATACAGGTATCGCAGATCTCAGTACGCGTATAGCAAAAGTCTTAAGTAACGGCAAAACGGCGCGTGTTACATCCCCCGGGGGTACAGATATAACAATGTCAATTAACGGACGTACCGCAATCCCTGATACGGGAATACTACATGAAGCCGGTAGTTTCGGTAATCTTCCCGCCGGTGAGGCGTTTATTGCACCTATTGAAGGTTCCTCAAATGGAAAGATTGTAATCGATGGTGCAATGGCGGGCATCAAAGAACTTGACAGCCCGATAACTGTTATAGTAGAGAGCGGAAATGTAAAAGATATACAGGGTGGAAAATCAGCGGAGGAACTCACTCAAATAATAGAAAGCACAAAAGACAGGAATGCTAAAAATCTAGCGGAGCTGGGTATCGGAACTAACGAAAATGCGGAACTATCCGGCAATCTGCTCGAAGTGGAGAAAGTACTAGGTACAGTACATATAGCCTTCGGTGATAATAAATCTTTCGGCGGACGGGTGAAAGCGCCTATTCATATAGACGGAGTCATCCTAAAGCCTACATTGACTGTGGACGATAGGACAATCATATCAGGCGGAAAAATACTGCTGTAATAAGGAGGATTACACATGAGAAAACTGACATATCAAAACATGGTAGACATTGTGAATGGTGCGGGCCTGTTTGGTGCGGGTGGCGGAGGCTCTATTGTATCCGGCCTTCAATTAGCAAAAGAATTACGGGACGAGGGTTTAGAACCTGTTTTAATCACCATGGATGAAGTGGAAAACGATAAGACCCTTGCAACAGTGGCAGGAATGGGTGCCCCGGTAGCCCTCCTCGAAAAAAAGTTTAACGTTGAAGGAATCAAAGCTCTGGAATTACTGGAAAAGACTACAGGCAAAACTATGGATTATTTAATTCCTGTGGAAACAGGGGCATTCAATACTCTGGTACCTATATATGTAGGCGCAAAAAAAGGTCTTCCGGTAGTGGATGCAGATGGTGCGGGAAGGGCTGTTCCCCAACTTGAAATGTTAATGTTCAGCTTCTATGATATCCCGCCTTCACCCTTTGCTATTTCGGATAAGACAACTAATTCAGCTGTAGTTTATACCGCTAATTCCTACGATTGTGAAAATCTCGCAAGGCATGTTGTTATGGCCTTAGAAATGAGCGCAGGTATTGCCTCCTATGTAATGGACGGAGCTATGTGTAAAAAGGCAATGATTCCATCTGCCGTGACAATAGCGGAAAAGGCCGGTCGGGTTGTAAGGGAGGCAAAGGAAAAAGGGGAGGACTTTATTAAGCCCCTGCTCACAGAGTTCGGTGGATATCATCTGATCACTGGGAAAATTAAAAAGATGACAACTGAAACTAAAGAAGGATTTGATTTCGGGCGGTTCGTAATAGAGGGAACAGGTGAAAACGCTGGAGATACTCTGGTAGTCGATTATAAAAATGAAAATATGACAGCAAAGAGAAATGGTGATTTAGTGGCAATGGTTCCTGATCTGATTTGTACCATATCCACTGATGCACAGCCTCTTACTAACGCAGATTTAAAAGAAGGCATGGAGATTGCGGTCCTTGGTTTCCAGTGTGATCCGAAGTGGAAAGAGACAGGTAGGCCTGAAGTGTTCAAGCACGTCCTCGAGATGCTGGATTATACAGGGCCTTATAAACCCATTGAAAAATTAAATAAATAAACCTGTCTAATAAAATTCACGGGGGAAAGGAGTTTTAGCTTTGACGACCTGGGTTGAAACAGATATTAAAGATATCTTGTATGGTGCAACACTTCTGGGTGCAGGTGGCGGAGGGGCGTTGAGAGACGGCCTGAGGCTCTTATCTGAAGTGGCGGAAAAACATGACGTCAAGTTAGAAGTCATACAGCCGGAAGATATGAAACCCGGTGAGTATGCAGTAATGGTGGCAGGGATCGGGGCCCCAAAAGCAATGGAAGAAAAAGACTTCGGCCCTGAGGCAATCTATGCTTATGAAATGATGGAAAAAATCGCATTCCTCGGAGGGAAACCTCTGAAGTATATTATGGCCGGAGAACTGGGTGGATTTAATACGATGGTACCCATGTATGTGGCTATCCTGAATAATATACCCTTTGTTAACGGTGATGGGAACGGCCGTGCTGTTCCGGAGCTTTCGACAGGATTGTACCCGGCATTTAATATACCACCGACTCCGCTGGTTCTGGCAGGCAGTGACGGTAACACGATGGTGGCGTACTTAGATGATCCTGAGGATCATAAGTCTGCTGAAAACATTGCACGCCATATTAGCATGGCCTATGGCATGTCTGCTGCCTTCTGTACATGGATAGTGGACGGTACTGATATAACTGAGAAACTGGCGCCGAAATCAATTGAAAGATGCCGTGTGGTAGGCTCAGCAATTAATAATGCAAGAAAAGCAAACCGTGATATAGTGGAAGAATTGAAAAAAGTAGATGATTGCACAGAACTGTTCCGCGGTACAATTAAGGATGTGGAAGTCAAAACTGAAGGTGGTTTTGATTTTGGAACCACAACAATCTCAGGGACCGGTAAATATCAGGGAGAAACAATTACTATTGATTTCAAAAATGAGAACTTACTGGTAAGAGATAAAAGCGGTAAAGTTCTGGTAACAGTTCCTGAATTAATTACTACACTAAATCTTGATAACGGCCAGCCTCTCACCAATGCTGAAACGGAGGCTGGGCAAAACATAGCTGTTATAGGTATTCCGGCTCCCGAAAACTGGTGGAAAAAACCTGAGGGCTTCACATGCTGGACACACATATTAGAAAAAGTCGGATACACCGGAGGTAGTGTCAGGCTTACATAATATAAGTACAGTAACCAAGAAGCTCGTAGAACCGATTACATGGCTACAGGCAGGGGGTAGATTAACTTTATTCCCTGCCCTTCTTATCCTTGACATGCAGGTTATGCTTTGCTATCATCAAATCACAGGATTGCCCTATGAATAATTGTAAAGACTCCGGATAAACAAGTGCCGAAGTGGCGGAATTGGCAGACGCGCTAGATTCAGGTTCTAGTGAGCAATACGCTCATCGGGGTTCAAGTCCCCGCTTCGGCACCA
>JAAZLO010000013.1 GCA_012689375.1 Bacillota bacterium
ACATGTCTTACTTGGGCTTCCGCACCCTCAGCCACTTGGGCTATTGCCTGGTTTGACTGATGGACCGAAGCAGCAGTTTGGTTTGTACTTGCTGTTTGTTCTTCAATGCCTGCGGATATTTCCCCTATCGTGCTTGAAATCTGATGGACTGCACTTGCAGATTCTTCTGCTGCAGCTGCCAGCTCTTCGCTGGTGCTGGCTACGGCTTCTGCAGAAGCGGCAGTTTGACCGATAATACCCCGCAGATCCTTTACCATATTTCCAAAGGCATTCATGAGGTTTCCGATTTCATCTGTAGATTGTGATTCAATATTTTCAGTGAAGTCCCCGGATGCGGTTTTGTTCACTACTTTTACAAGTTCCATTACAGGGTTTGCAATATTCCTTGCAATAAAGATTCCCAATATAAACCCGATTACAATAAGGGCGACGAGGATACCGATAATAGCTGTACGCCCTGTTGCTGCAGCTGTCATTGAATCTGCAACTGTTTCATTTGTTTCCCTCTCTATTACTGCCATGAGATCCTCTAGGTTTTTTGCTAACTCATCTGCCACTTCTCCGCGTTCCTCCCGGGCCAGATCAAGAGTGTGGGAAGCGATGATAGCTTTGGATCTTGAAAGGGAGAGAATTTCTTCTGTCATATCTATAAATTGGTTCCATTGCTGCATCATGAGATCGTGTTTTTGTTGGTTTTCTTTTGTACGCAGAAGGGGTTTAAGTTCTTCAAAGGCTTTCTGGGTTGCAAGCTTATCCTTTGCAATTGCATCCTCATGTTGTTTAAATTCGGATTCTAAATTAGTCATCATGTGGCGTAGGCCTGATAATCGGATATTTGCCAGACCTTCTGTGATTTTTCCCCCAATTTGAACTCGTGGAATAAAAAATAATCCTAGGAGTTCTGTGTTTTCAGTTATTGTATTTACATTAATTATTGAGTAGATACCGATTACCCCGGTGAATATTATAAGTATGGTAACCAGCATTATAATTTTTGATTGTAATCGCATATTCCGAAACCATTTCCCGATTGACATTTTAAAGTACCCCCTTTATGTGATCTGATATGGAGTTAACCTGTACTCGGAACTGTACAGAGGAATTCCACCCCCTTAATTTCCATTTAAAATACATTATGAAAGGCCTCCCCCAAACAGGCGAAAGCCTTCATTTTTTAAGTAGGCTCCGAATACCTTGACTATTTTCGGATCGAATTGTGTCCCTGAGCATCTTTCTAACTCCGCTAATGCATCTTCCGGTGGAATCGTAGGCTTGTATGTACGGGATGTAACCATTGCATCAAAACTATCTGCCACACAAAGTATCCTGGAGCCTAAAGGTATATCATTTTCAGAAAGCCCGCATGGGTAGCCGGTACCGTCTATCCTTTCGTGGTGATGAAGAACAAGCTTGGCGATATTGGATAAACCGGGTATTTCAATTAACATTTCATATCCTAAAATCGGATGCCGTTTTATCTCATACATTTCCTGTTTTGAAAGTTTTCCCGGCTTGTAAAGGGATTTTTTTGTGACACCAATTTTTCCAATATCGTGAAGTAAACCTGCCAATCGGAGATCCGATTGGCACTTTTCAGGTAACCCCATTTCCCGCGCTATGAGACTGCTATAAATACCTACCCTCTTCGAATGCCCGGTTGTTAACGGGTCTCTCATATCTAAAAGGGCAGCTATTGTCAATACAAGAATGGATTGCTGTAATTCACTC
>JAAZLO010000135.1 GCA_012689375.1 Bacillota bacterium
TGGTATACCTCAGTCAAGAGAGAGGCCTGGACATATTCGCATGTACCATTTTGGATGTGAAAAGCTTACGGAAATCTTTGAGTTTTCTAGCTGAAAAGGAGAGTGAAGAATGAGTAAAGCGAGACAAGGGAGGCCGTGGACGCAGGAAGATGATATCCTCCTGAAAAGCATGTACAAGGGGGGGAATAGCCACGAAGTAGCAAAAAAATTAGGAAGAAGCGGGGGGGCTGTGCGAAACAGAGCCCACAGAATAGGGATAGCAAAAGCCCGCAAAAGCAAGTCTTTTCGTGCTAGTGCAAGCAGGAGCAAGCATTACAAAAAAGCCCTTCCGGAGGAGAAGTGGCCAGCCATGGAGCTATTCCTATACGGATTATTAAAGGCTGCGGATATGGCTCAGGCACGAGGCATCAAGCCGGATGTGAGGGGCTACATGAAAGAATATGCACGTATGGGGCTAGGAGGGCTAGGGGAGGGGGAGATGATAAATGCTTCACATAGCTAGGAGGCATTACTTAAATGCCGAAAAGATCATTGCATTCGCAGACAGAGGAGGGGAAAGCATATCAAGTCCGCTGGCAAGATGCATTCGGAAAGCAGAAGATAATAATTTGCTAATAGACATCACCAACGGCCGCAAAACAAACTCCGTGATCTTCATGGATAGCGGGCACGTAATAATCAGCGACAGGTGCACGGACACACTGAACAGACGGATCAAGGGTCAGAACGTGAAGGTAGGTGGCACAGATTGACAACTCATGATGCTGAACAGATAGGGCTGAAATTGCGGATGGTGGTGCGGTGTATGAACGGCGATCTAGGCATCGTCGAGAACCTATGCGAAAAATACCAGAAAGTCGCCCGCCTTCATGTGCCTATTGGTGAAATCCTAGAGTGGAAAAGGCAGGCGATAGCATGATCAATGCGAGGAAAGAGTCACTCTATATCGCCATGGACGGATACGATCTAGCCTTCACGAAACGGGAGTTATCAACGGTTGTCAGCCTGTGGAATACGGGGGAAAGCATCACCAACATTGCCAAAAAGCTAGGAAGGGGAAAAAGAGACGGGATATATTCGCCTAAAGGCCAGGTGGAATGCGAGGTGACGGTGCTAATTATGGACCTAGCCATGAAGGAGAAAATCAAACCAAGGCCTGGGGGTGTGTTTGGCGATGAAGCTAATAATCCCCGGAGAGCTACCCGGGCTGAATGAAATCATAGCAGAAAGCAAAAAGGGCCGTGGTAGATGGCAACCGTACAACGATATGAAACAAGAACACACTGAAAAAGTTGCCTGGATAGCCCGGTCAAAGATAAAAAGAGAGCTAGGAAAAGTAGATTTGAATATCATCTGGCACTGCGAGAACAGGCGGCGTGACAAAGATAACATCATGGCGGGTACAAAGTTTATTTTAGATGGGCTGGTAATGGCAGGCACTATCAAAAACGACGGCTGGCGGCATGTTGGAAATATAAGCCATGGATTTGTCGTTGACAAAAGCAACCCTAGGGTGGAGGTATTGCTAACGGAAATTAAGGAGGTAGAAAATATATGAAGTTTTATGTTCAGGGCTTTTTTGAAGCAGAGATCAACGCAAAGAATGATCACGAGGCACGATCAATCATGCTCAAAGAAATGAACGCCCTAAAAGGAGTTAATCCCACGATAGTTTCTACCCGGCCGATGGAGGAGGGCTGATATGAATTATCGAGAGAAGATAAACAGACTACTTGACAGGCAGGATGCAAAGGGCATGCAAAAATACGGGTGCCCCTTGGAAGCCAACCCAGCTAGCATTTACGAGCGGTTGCAGCATAGTGCCGAGGAGCAGGTGGACAATTTGAGGTATACGCTTTGGGCCATGGATGCTTTAGAAAAGAGAATGCAAGTAAAGATAAAGCTTCTGAGCACGAAGTGCAGGCCTTATAGAAGATACGGGGCAGATGCTGGTTTTGATCTACGGGCGAATAGCGAGAATGTCATTAGCGTTTCTCCTGGGTGCATCGTGAGAATTCCAACCGGGGTATGCCTAGAGATACCTATCGGGCACTTTGGAAGCATCCGAGGCAGAAGCGGGCTTACATCCAACGGTGTTTTTTGCCCATGTGGAACAGTAGACAGTGGATACACTGGAGAGATTCACGTGGTCCTTATAAATATGAGCGATGAGCGATATGTCATACAGCCATGGGAGCGAGTTGCACAGTTGATTATCGTACCTCTCTCATTGGTGGAGCTTGTAGAGGTAGACGTATTAAGCGAGAGCGAGCGAAAAGAACTTGGGTTTGGGAGCACGGGGAGGGTGTAGGCTGTTTTAGCAAAGAACATGAGTATGGGGGGGATAGTGTGAGGCTGAAGCGTGCAACATACAGGCATATAGAAGCAGAAATATACGCATATCACGAAACAAAAAAGGCCCTGCGGGAATTGCGGCTGGAAATACTGCATGCTGGGGGAGACAGGAGCCCAGGGGTGGCATCCGGGGAAGGCTATTCCGCAACAAGCATGACCGAAAGAAGAGCTACAAAGCTTGCGGATAGCGTTCTCCTCCGGGAAATGGAAAGAGTCACAGAAGCAATAGCGAGTACATATGAGCAGACAAAGGATGAGGGTAGGCGGGTGGTGTATGTGAAGTACGGCTTGGCAATTGGCTGGGAACCACCGGCGGAGTTAGCGGTGCGGATGGAGAGGCGAAAAATGAGGGGTGATATAAGCCACCGGGGACGGAAGGGAAACTTTCTTCCGGGGGAAAAGGAGGAGTCCTGGAAAACGGCCATTAGGGAGAAAGAGGCGGCCAAGCAAAAA
>JAAZLO010000073.1 GCA_012689375.1 Bacillota bacterium
CTCAATGAATTGTTTGATTTGTTCCTGGGACATTATCCTTAGTTTTTTTGCTTCTAGCCATTCTAACCCACCTCTGATTTCATTATATTGGGATTAGCTAAAAGCACAATTTACTTTATAGTCCCTTATGAAAATTAGTTACTAGTCCTGGTTAATTGTAGCCAAGACTCCATGGTTATACAGCATTCGTACTAAACATTCTACGGAAATGTCCGCACCGCTTGTCATGTGTGTGAGTACGCTTCTGTTACCGACAGCTATGCTTTTTAAACCTAATTTCGTTCTGAGTTCCTCACCTATTGTACCTTTAGGCATGTTGACAAACGGACCTGTATGGGGATACTTTTTTGTCTCACCGTCCTCGATGTAGTATTTATATCCTGGGGGATAGTCATTATATTGCAGGTGTTTACCTGTAGTTATTGCAAGGTACTGGTTTTCACTTTGTGTATACACAAACCAATTTTCTTTATTAGTACACTTGGTGTAATCAAACTTAAATTCGGTATCCCCTATAGCCTCAAGAATAAATAGAGCTATCCTTTTCGATTGTATATTATCTATGATTAAATCCTTAATGTCGGTTAAAGAATGCAGTGAATCTGTGTTTAAACTAGTATACACAGGTATTTCATCACATTTTGCAGGGATTCTGTAGATAGGCCTCCCAGCGCTTCCGTATGACTTGAAAGTATAGCCCTCCTCGGCAATGATCAAATAATCAGGAAACCTTCGGATAAATTCAGGGCTTCCTCCGAATTCGTTAATGAATTCCCGTTTACTTATAATTCTTTCAACACCGGACATAGCCTGGATTGTCCTGAGATCCCTGGAACTTGGTCTGAATAAACCTGAATAATATACAGATCCGCCGCCGGATAATGCCAATCCGTCAATATTATTAAGATCAATGTAATCTTTAAGGGGTACCATACCTCCTAAACTTACAACTATAGGGGTAAACCCGGTGGTTTCAACAAACCTCTGTATGTTTTCGAATAACCTATTTATTGCTTCATCCCAAGTAGATACTGAAATATCCTTAAACCGGGAAAGGAAGTATTGTTGTGCATAATTAAGCATCATAAAATGAGGTTTGTACTTATCGTTAAGCTTACATGCTATATTTGTAACCCAACCTATACTCTCAAGATTAAAATCCCCGGGATAGGGGTTTTTACTGATAATTTCCTGAAGGGATCTTGCAAGTCCGGCACTATCCCCTAATTCAGGCAGGTCTATTTTTTTACCGTTAACTAAGTTTACCAATAGACTCCATTCTCTTACGTCTATTAACCCATAACTCATTTTAATTCCCCCGTATCTTTGGTATCAGTATAACAGACCCTTCTTTCACTAATCATCCCATTGGCTCCGTTCCTGTTTTAACATAAGGTACCCGAGGAAAGGGGCTCCTATTAACGAAGTGATGATACTTATGGGGATCTCGCTTCCGGTAATACTACGGGCAAGAGTATCCATAAGAACCATGAAACTTGCACCTATAATCCCTGCAAAAGGTAGTAATATAGAATGATCCGGCCCTACAATCAGCCTTGCCATATGGGGGACCACAAGTCCTACCCAGCCGATGGTTCCACATGATGAAACCGATGATGCTACCATTAATGTGGCAAGGAAGACATATATTGTCCTGGCTTTGGTAATATCAATCCCTAAGGACATGGCATCATCGTCACCTAATGTTAATACATTCAGTTTCCAGCGAAGCAAAAAAAGGATAATTATACATACTGCCACGATCGGTGAAATCTTAACCAGGTTTGCCCAAAGTGTATTGCTGAAACTACCCATAGTCCAAAATACGATTGCAGGTAACTCCTCATAGGGATCAGCTACATATTTCAGAAAGGAGAGGCCCGCCGAAAACAAGGCCGATACAATAACTCCGGAGAGGACTAACGTAGTGATGGAACTACTCCTTGCACGTCGGCTCATTGCATATGCTGTTCCTACTGCCAGAAGCCCGAAAACAAATGCCAGGAGTTGAATAGCCAGGGCAGATTTTCCGAATAATAATATAGCAAGGCCGGCTCCAAAGCCTGCACCTGAGGATACCCCCAGTATATCCGGGGAAACAAGGGGGTTTTTAAAGAGTCCTTGGAATACAGTGCCTGCAACGGCAAGAACAGCCCCTACCAACGAAGCCATCAGAATCCTAGGTAATCTTATAGACCAGAAAACAATATAATCGTTGGACATTTCCGGAGGAGGCTTGAGAAATTGAATTTGGTACTTAATCAGTTTTAATGTGGATGCCACTTTTA
>JAAZLO010000014.1 GCA_012689375.1 Bacillota bacterium
CCTTAGTTTGGCTGAATGCTATTCTGCAAAGTAATGTGTAACCTTTGGAACCGCCGTATACCGAACGGTACGTACGGTGGTGTGGGAGGTCGGCTACCCAATTAATGGGTAGCCTCCTACCCGATTGGGAGAGGAAGTAGATAGGGTTGGTAAGACTCGAATCAATTTCGAAAGTGTTTCGAACAGGCTCGTCCCAAATAGTCGCTCTTAAAAATGTAACTCTCCATGTGGCGCCCGGTGGAATTTTCGGAGTAATTGGGCTTTCCGGGGCGGGGAAGAGTACTCTAATCAGGTGTATTAACATGCTTGAAATACCTGACGGGGGAAAGGTTTACGTGGATGGGCATGAGATTACTGCACTCAAAAACAGGGAACTCCGCGAGGCACGAAAAAAAATAGGTATGATATTTCAACATTTTAATTTGCTTTCATCCCGCACCGTCCTAGAAAACGTAGTTTTCCCTTTGGAAATAGCAAAAGTAGAAAGACATGAAAGGGAAAAAAGGGGAAGAAAGCTTCTCGAACTAGTAGGTCTTGAGGATAAGGAGAATGCTTACCCTGCACAGTTAAGCGGTGGCCAGAAACAGAGGGTGGGAGTTGCACGCGCCTTGGCAAACGATCCAAAAGTGCTTTTATGTGATGAACCGACGTCATCCTTGGATCCACAAACAACACGTTCTATCTTGGGCTTGCTTGATACAATCAACAAAAATCTTGGACTGACCATTATTTTAATCACTCATGAAATGGATGCAATCAGGCAAATATGTGATGAAGTAGCTGTAATTGCAGATGGGGAAATAGCTGAACTTGGGCGGGTTATAGATATATTTACCTGTCCGGTTCATGAGACAACAAAAGGCATGGTTCGGGGGTTGAATGGGATAGATGCTCCTGACTGGGCTATCCGAATCCTGGAAGCATCAGCAAAGGCAAAGGATAAAAAGGTGATAAAGTTGTCCTTTGTAGGTGAGTCTACCGGACAACCTATAATATCGTCAATTGTCCGGGATTTTGGGGTGGATATAAATATTCTTACCGCCCAGATTGATCACATCAGATCAGTCCCCTTCGGTGTTATGCTTGTCGAGCTTTCAGGTAATAATGACAAAATTATGGAAGCTATAGATTATTTACATGATATCGGAGTATCTGTTGACATTATTGATGATATCAGCGGCTTTATGACAAAAATGAACGGAGGTGCAAATCTTTAGTGATTGATTCCCGTTTGGTTCAAGTTATTATTAACAGCCTTGGAGAAACCCTTTATATGGTTGGGGTGTCTTGTGCCCTTGCTGTGATTTTTGGGTTACCTATAGGAATCATATTGGTGGTTACGGAAAAACAAAGCATTCTGGAAAACCGTGGTATAAACCAGACTTTCCAAGCTATAGTCAATATAGGAAGATCAGTGCCTTTCGTTATCTTAATGGTGGCAATAATGCCTTTTACAAGATTTCTTGCAGGGACCTCCATTGGTACAACTGCAGCTATTGTTCCACTGACTCTGGCTGCAATTCCTTTTGTTGCAAGGATGGTTGAAACATCCCTCCGTGAAGTTGATCCCGGTGTCGTTGAAGCTGCTCAGGCTATAGGGGCATCTCCTTGGGATATTATAGCAAAGGTTTTAATTCCTGAGGCAAAACCTTCACTGATATTAGGAATTACAATCACCGCAATTAATCTAGTAGGTTATTCTACTATGGCAGGGGCTATTGGTGGCGGAGGGCTTGGGGATCTTGCTGTAAGATATGGATATCAGAGATTTCGTGGTGATGTAATGTTAGCTACAGTTATCATTTTGGTTCTTTTGGTTCAAGGGATTCAAATGGTTGGAGGAACGTTGGCAAAAAAGGTGGATCACAAAAAAGGTTGATATTTGTGGTCTTTTAGATATGCATGTTTAGTAGTCTTCCATTCTCAGGCAGTAATATGTGAATTGTTATGGGGAAGAAGCTACTATATGAATAAAGACATGAAGAAAAGGAGGAATAATAATGAGAACAAGATCGAAAAAGGAAAACAATTATACGGTATTCCGCGCCTTACTGGTGGTTTCCGTACTTATGTCGGTGCTATATATCGGTGCGGCCTGTAGTGAGGCAGTGGGACCTACAAAATTAAGGGTAGGTGCAACCCCGGTCCCTCACAGTGAAATTCTAGGACTTGTGGAGCCAGTCCTGAAGGATAAGGGGATCTTTCTGGAAATTATTGAGTTTACTGACTATGTGACCCCGAATCTTGCATTAAATGATGGTGATATAGATGCAAATTACTTTCAGCATATCCCGTACCTGGAGGAGTTTGCCGGGGACAGAGGCCTAGATATTACTTATATTGCCCGTGTACATATTGAACCTATAGGGGCTTATTCAAAAAAAGTCAGTAAGATAGAGGATCTTAAGGATAAGGCAAAAATCGGGATCCCCAATGATCCGACAAACGGCGGTCGTGCACTTTCACTATTACAGGAAGCAGGGGTTATAAAACTTGCAGATGAAGCCGGCATAACTGCAACAAAATATGATATAATCGAAAACCCCAAAAATGTTCAGATTATTGAGCTCGAGGCACCTCAACTTCCAAGATCTCTTGAAGATTTGGATCTTGCCGTTATAAATTCAAATTACGCTTTGGAGGCAGGGCTCGTTTCTACAAGAGATGCTCTTATTCTTGAAGATGCAGACTCGCCTTACGTAAATGTATTGGCAGTACGCACTAAAGATAAGGATAAGGTGGCCCTAAGGGAACTCGCGAAAGCTTTAACTTCTGATGCCGTATCGGAATTTATATCTGAAAAATACTCAGGTTCGATTGTTCCCGCCTTTGGATTGGAGTTCTAAAATAAATAAACCAACCTGCGGGTGAAACTTTTAATCCGCAGGTTGGTTTTCCATTCTATATATAATACAGTAGTTATTTTAGCTATGTTGCCTTCGATTTAAGATCAGGTTGCTGTTTTTTTACATGATTCTTTTCCCATAAATCATCTGCTATCTCGCCCCATGCTTTAGCATATCCATGGAGGGGTTGACAAAGGACTGAAGCAGTTAGTTTATCTGTCTGGGTTGGGTAAGCCCCAGTCTCCTCTACCATTTGCTGCAGTCTCTCAGGATTATCAATTAAGGGGCATGGTCTAAGGAGATTCTCGTTAAAGGGGATTGATTCTTGGTATGCTTTAAACAACGGTGATTTCAATGCTTCCACTAAACTTGTATCTTTAATATTCATATTTGCATAATGTATAAACGCACATGGCTCAACTTCACCTGTGGCATTAATGTGGAAGTAGCTTCTTCCTCCTGCTATACATCCGCCTGAAGCCCAACCGTCATTCCAGAAGTCCACCACAAAGATGGGTTTTTCCGTGCGCCATTTATTAACTGCCTTATAAAGGTTTCGTCTTTGATCAGGTGTTGCCATGTATTCAAGATCAGCCCCACCACCTACTGGAACATAAGTAAACAGCCAACCGAAGATGCAACCCTTATCCACCATTAGATCGATAAACTCGTCACTTTCAATTATTTCTGCGTTATCCCTGGTATAGGTAGCGGAAAACCCGTAGACGACGCCTGCTTCACGCAGATTATCCATGGCTTGCATAACCTTTTTAAATACACCTTTACCGCGCCTGTCATCTGTTTGTTCTTCGAAGCCTTCAACGCTTATTGCAAAAGTCAGGTTTCCAATCTCCGCACATCTTTTTGCTGTTTCCTTATCAATCAAAGTTCCATTTGTGAATATATGAAATAGAAGTTCATCGTATTTTTCCGCCAAAGACAGGAGATCCTCCATCCTTACGGTGGGTTCACCGCCTGAGACCACTATGAAGCGAATTCCCAGCTCTTCAGCTTCCCCGATGACCCTATCCAAGGTCTCATAATCCATATCCTTAGTGCGGTCGTATTCCGCTGCCCAGCACCCTTTGCATCTAAGGTTACATCTTCCCGTGGGATCGATGAGCATTGCCCACGGTATATGGATACCATATTTTTCTTCGGCTCGTTTACGATAAGAAGGGGCCAATATGCCTGCATGGACAAAGAAGTTAATACCTGTCTTATCACGAACATTGGGAGAAACCTGATTGAGGGTCCTTATTGCAAGTTTACGCCAGTTATTATCTTCTTCCTGCATAGCTTTAGCCCATGAACGGGTATATTCCTTATGTTTGGGGTCCCGCGCTAAAGTTTCGCCCCATTGAAGCATTCTGACAAGGTTTTTTTCAGGCTCATTTGATAAGTATTTAAGAATTTGCTTAATAACTGCTTCTCCGAGCATGGCTTTTGCGCCTCTGAACGCCATAGTATGTGCCTCCTTTATAGAAAACTTGTTATTTCAGCGTACCTGCTAAAATAACAAAATCAGGATACTGCCTACCATAAACCGGGTACATTATTATAAACCAAACATTTGTTTTCGATCGAGAAGCGTATTAAGGAAATTCCGTGCCTCCTCGAGGAAGGAATGGTTCATGCTGCACAGGGTATACTTGCCATCCCTATGCAATCTAACCAAGCCAGCCTCTCTCAGCACTTTAAGTTGTTGGGAAATGGCAGATTGACTGATTCCAAGTTGCCTCTCGAGTTCTCCAACACTAAATGTCTTTGATGAAACCAGGTCTAGTATTTTAAAACGTGTTTCCTGGCCAAGTGCCCGAAATGCCTGGACCGGATCTCTCGACTCTGTTATAGACCCCACCTCCCTGGTATTGTTAAAGTAACATCATGTACCGTTTGTCCCCAACAATAACATCCTTCATAGTAAAGGAAACATTTAACAAACGTCAATCATATTACCATTCACTAATATGTTAAACCCTGTTATTACTCTTGTCAATGTTGATTTTCAAATAAAGACTCAAAGAGTTCAAGGCTAAGACCTAACCTCGTTTACTTAAAGGATACAGGTCCATATGTAGAGAATATTAGCATATATATCTTCTGCTCGCAATGAAAGGAGGGAAGGGCATGGGATTTACTGTTCGGAAAGCTATAGACTTGGGATATCTCGACAAGTGTACCTTATTAGCAGGCAGAAGTGGACTTGATCGTCAAATAAAGGCAATCAGTGTTATTGAGGTCCCTGACGGCTGTTCGTGGATTCGCGGTGGAGAGCTGGCGGTAACAGCACTTTTCGGGGTGAAAAAAAGTCTTAAAATGCAAGTTGCACTTGTAGAAAATTTAGCGAAGTCAGGAGGGGCAGGTCTTGTTATTTTTTATACTGGCAGATATATGGAATCACTGTCAGGAAACTTAGTAAATGCGGCTGAAAGATTCGGATTACCGCTTTTTCATGCAAGGGATCCGGATATGACTTATGCAGATTTAATAATGCCGATAACAGAGGAACTTGCTTTACGTAGATTTTCAAAGGATGTTATAGCATTAACCCGTAGCATAGATACAGGGGATGATTCCGAAGCTTGTGATCCTATAATGGGAGTCCTATCCGAAAGACTGGGGAAAAGCGTGGTATTATTAAACTCCGGGTTTAAAAAGCTTGAAGAATACATTCCAATAAGGGGCCGGGAAATCAATGCTTCACTAATAGAGATGTGTA
Source organism: Bacillota bacterium (assembly GCA_012689375.1). Lineage (GTDB taxonomy): Bacteria > Bacillota > SHA-98 > UBA4971 > UBA4971 > UBA4971. The sequence goes on from JAAZLO010000014.1 coordinate 5,569, forward strand.
AGCACAAATATGAGTCACAGGATTATCGGCTTATAAATGGCGGCATTGTTGAGATTGAAGTCTACCCGGAATCTACAACCATGCTCCTGTGTAAAGTCAAAAGCAGTCATAATCAAGAGGCAAAATACCTGCTTATTGCAGAGGTCCCGAGGGGTATGGCAATCAGGGGTTCCAAGGCTTTCGTTTCAATTGTGCTCAAGCTATATGAGGCTCTCCATATGCAAAGAAAAAGGATCGACAGAAAGCATATAAGATATCAAAACGATTTTATAGTGGGCCTTCTTGATGGGAAACTGTCTTCGCCTGATATTATTGCGGAAAGGGCAAAACTCCTTGGCCTTAATATGCAGGACAAAAAGTATATAATTATCATAACCGGGGCAGAGACTAATGACAATAGCCCGGACATTGACTACATTTCTCAGGCTCTTAGGGGCATTAGTCCAGACAGCATATGCCTCCCCAGACATAACGAAATTATTGTTGCACCGGGATGTCTGGAAGGGGATCCTCACCGATCTAAAACAGAGCTTATTACGAAATTAACCAAACATATAAATAAATATTTTAAGGGGTACGTTCTATTGGGTATTGGCCTTTGCCAGCCGAGTTTTATTCATCTTCGTTGTAGCTATAATGAGGCGCGTGAGGCTATCCGACTTTATCGGGCACTGCCTTTTAAATTGCGTACCTGTGAGGATGCGGCTACAATAGTACGCTACAGAGATGTTAAATACTTAGTTTTAGCTGAACAACTGGCGGAAAACCCTTTAAATAAGAAATTCGGGGAGGATATCCTCAAACCTGTTATGGATTATGACAGCACTTATGGAAGTGAATTACTTGATACAATGCTCATATATATCTGGGAGGGTTTGGATACAGGGAATGCAGCAAAAAAACTGTTTATTCATAGAAACACATTAAGATACAGGTTACAGACAATTCGTGATCTGCTTAAAGAAGATCCGTTTGCCCAAGGTAATCTCCCCAAGTATTTTATGGCCCTCTGTACCACACTGTTTAATCCAGATCGGGAAAATAGGGATTTAACTGATCCAGATTAACCGAGACTACAAACCAGATCCATTTCTTCCCTTGACGGACTTTTATAAGCCCACATTTTACTATGGCTAAAGCCGAACCGTTTCTTTAGCTCAACTAAAAATTCGGCGTATTTTAAAGGTGCGGCAACTGCATCAATTACCGGAATTCCTATTTCTTCCTGGAGGTCTCTAAAAAAGCCAAGCTGCGCCGTACACCCAAGGATAATTACTTCAGCCATATCTTCCTCCATAGATCTCTTTGCAAGATCCGTTAACCTATCACGGGTGTGGCTCGGGTTCTTTCGGAATTCATGAACATCCAGATCTGCAGACTTGAATGATACTATGTTCTCATTAAATCCATGGTTTAAGAGATTACTTTTCATTTTCGGTATACACTTCGGTTTGCTGACAATGACGGAAACACGCCGACCCAGTGTTATGGCGAGATGTAATGAGGACTCGCCCGGGGCAACGACAATTAGGCGATCTGTGATTTCGCGGGATTCATGCAACCCTGTATCATAAAAGCATCCTATAATTGCAGCATCATAACCTTCCTGTTCTGCCTGTCTTACCAAATTCACTGTATCAAGGAGAACGCCAGCTTCATAGTAATGATAGTTGAGATGGGACGGACCTTTTTTTAAGGATACAACATTGATACATGTTTCAGGCTTCTTAAGAGAATCGAGGAATATTTTTATGGGCAGATCCAAGGCACTTATTCCAATTGGATTGATCCACATGATTCGTCTTTTCACGGTTGTCCTCCCACTCTTGCTTTCTATGTATTGATGGATCCGGTAGGGGGACCTTATAATAAGGCCCCCTACCGATTCCCATAGCGGAGCAGTTTTTTATTTAAGTTTATCCGATACTATCTTCCGGTTAAAGCTGCCCGTTTTTCCGGATAAATCTTCATGTCACGGAAATAGTCGGAATATCCCATAGCTGGACAAACGATTTCCCCACCGGCCTCCATGTGATCGGCTAGTGGCCAATCCATGTAGCCTGCCTGGTAAGCCCGTATTTCATAATGATCCACCAGCCATATGGTGGGACAAAGCTCCATTAGTCGATCTTGGATATCAGCGTAAAGACTGAAACGTTTTTTCTGGTCAATGGTTTTAAGGGCCTTTTCAATCATGGCGTCGATTTCAGCATCTTCGAGCCATTCCTGTTGTTCCCAGGTTCCACAAGTACTTGAATGGTACCTGGATTTTAACATTGATCCCGCTTCCGGGTAGTGGGTGCCTACAAACATTACACTACCGTGGGGTGTGGTTTCCTTAGTTTGCGCAGCAGCTATAATTTGTCCCCATTGTCTTTTCTGAATTTCAATTTCTATTCCGAGTTTGGCTGCATTGGCTTGGAGTAAAAGTGCAATTTTCTCCTCTTCCGGCACGTCTGCAGACCACGAAACTGCAACAGGATATTTGCTGCGTTCGTTATAATATTTGGATTTTCTTAGTTCCTCCTGGGCTTTTTCCAAATCGAATTCATATAATTTCAGATTACGATTGTGACCCGGCATTATAGAGATAACCGGTCCCTGAGACACCGGCGATCCTATATAGATTCTTTCTGATATGGTATTGTAATCCATGCAATGTGCAAGTGCTTTTCTGAAGTGTATATCATCTGTTGGTGCTCTTTTAGTATTGAGCATGATTTGGAGGTTTTGGACACAGGGCAGGTGGGCAAGTTCCACGCCTTCTATCTTTGCAGCTGTCAGTAGGTTTTCCATTGGCTGCCACATATCGGTAATTTCTAGCTCACGCCGTGCCAACATTGTTCTGACGGTTACCGGTTCACAGCTGGAAATGAGTTTAAAATAACCGGGGGCGTCCCCTTCAAACCCCTGCCAATAGTCCTCAAACTTCTTTGCAAGTAAATGTTCTTCAAGTTTCATTTCTTTTAACATGTATGGACCGCTGCCTGCGTCGTTTGTTAACAGCCATCTCTTTCCATAATCACCAAATTCATCGTACTGACCCGGTTTAATAATGTTAGCCATAACTTGGTTTTTATTAAGTATATATAACCGGACAAGCGCTTCCACGAAGGGCCCAAAAGGCTCTCTCAAACTAAACTCTACAGTGTACTTATCTATTGCTGCCGCCCCGGTGACATCATTAAAAAGATAGGCAAATCCTTCACCGATAGTTAATAGGCGCTCCATACTAAACACAACGTCCTCAGCTGTCAGTTCATCACCATTGTGAAATTTAACTCCTCGTCTCAGTTTAAAGGTATGCTTTAAACCGTCAGGGGATACCGACCAATCCGTAGCCAAGTGGGGCTTAATCCCTTCTATTGGGTGGGGAAAGACCAGGCTGTCATATAGGTTACACAAGGCGATACATTCGACGTTTCCGTTGCCAACTGCCGGATCTGGATATAGCGGGAATGATCCTGATTCCCTGATGATTGAATCCTGGGGATTAGGAGCCTGTCCTCCGGCGATGGCACCTATTAACAAAGGCAACATGAGAACAAAGAACACAGACAATATCCTTGCTATGCGGCCGTTCTTTGAAACCATAATCTTTGCAACCTCCCTGTACTAATAATATTTAAGTTTTCTGTTCCTGAATGCTCAGCCTTTCAATAAAAACCTGTATCTTCTATTCCTTTCCCAGCCTCTTCGCCAATTCAATCAGGTCTTTGTGAACAACCTTGCCTTCATCAAGAAGTTGTTTTCCATCTATCCACGCCGAGGTATTCATACAGATTCCATCACTGTGCGAAGGTGCATAAATTGGGATATCCTCGTGGGAAAAAATGGGGCCGACGGCACCAATACCCCATTCTGTTGCACCCCAGACACGCTCATCTTCAACTATGTTCCCTGTGAGCTTGGCATTGGGATGGAAACTCCAGGCGGTATGTGCAAGCCTCCGCATTTGTGGGTGATTCCAACTATTCATCCACCTATCATACTCGCGGGCTTCACTGCCGCCCTCCACCTTTACAATTTCACCTTTTTCCACTGTCATATAAATCGGTTCTTCTAGTTTCCTAAGAGGGGGATCGACGGCACCGTCAAACACTAATGTTCCGTTAATTGTCTCAAATTTCGGGGCAAAGGAAATCTGTCCCGCTAAAAAGTGAGATCCGGGTTTCTCTGCATAACCTTTTGATAAACTAATCCGTCTTTCCTGATCATTTACAAATTGGAGGTGTGTTCCAGCAGGTGTGGTAAACCTAAAATCTTTTCCTTTAATTGTTATATCATAGACTTTCTGCAGGAATTCACCTAGTACCGGATAATTCACTCTACCGATAAGGCGAATCACCATTTCCTCATTCATACCTACCATATTTAGGTATCTCAGTGTTTTGTTGGCTTTCATCGCCTTGTTGTATGGGGTTGAATAAAGGAGCCATCCATTGTTAAATTCAACCCATGCATCAGCCTTCGTCAGTGCCGCAGTCAAAGGCTCTATCGGTAACATAGGATCCGCAGCTTCAGATACACCTAAAGGTGAGGCCAATAATACGACCATTGGTTTTGCACCTATTGCATGGGCTGCAGCCGCAGTTGCATTAACTACGCGTAAGTTACTTTCTGTGTCAGCAGTGATAACAAATGTTTCCCCCGGCTTGAGTTTGAAAAGTTCCTTCGTTAGAATTGTAGCAGCATTGGCTAATTCATATTCATAAAGAAACAATTTAGTCAGCCTCCTTAAATTTATCTCTACTGTACGGGAAAGTGTAATATCACTCCCTTTCCTTGCGGCAATAGACAATTACTGTATAAGCAATAATGGTTGTGTGATGATTAATTGAATTTCCACTTTTCTAATTTCTTCCGGTAACCAGGGTTTACTTCCTTTGTGTTTTAATCCAAACACCAGGCCTATTGTTGTGTTTTATAACAAATACAACGATAAACCGAACTATGTAGAATCCTAAAAATTGTCGTGGATTCATGGTGATGTTATAATGTTGTTAGCGTGGTTTGGTTTCTTTGTGGGCTGCGCTTTTTGAATATATGGGGGTGGAATATTTTTGTCAGGTTCCGCTATAAGGAATTTTTGCATAATTGCACATATCGATCATGGAAAATCTACATTGGCAGACAGGATACTTGAAGAAACGGCATCTATTTCCCGGCGTGATATGACTGATCAAGTTCTCGATAGCATGGATCTTGAACGTGAGCGGGGTATTACTATAAAGGCCAAGGCTGTAAGGCTTACTTACCGTTCACGCAGTGGAAAGGAATACATTTTGAATCTTATTGATACCCCGGGTCATGTGGACTTTGGATATGAAGTCTCGCGTAGCCTTGCTGCATGTGAAGGTGCAGTATTGGTTGTTGATGCTTCCCAGGGAATCGAAGCCCAAACCCTTGCCAATCTTTACCTCGCGATGGAAAATGATCTTGTGATAATCCCTGTGATAAATAAGATAGATCTTCCAAATGCAGATCCTAAAGAGGTTAGTAAGGAACTTCAGGATATAATTGGGTTCAATCCTGAAGAATTTATATTTACTTCTGCCAAGACAGGTCAAGGGGTACATGAAGTCTTAGAAGCCATTATTAACAGGATCCCATCGCCGCAGGGCAATTCGGATGCACCCCTAAAAACTTTAATCTTTGATTCCCACTTTGATTCCTATAAGGGTGTCATTGCGTATACAAGAGTTGTAGACGGTTGTCTTAATACGGGAGCTCAAATAAAATTAATGGCAACAGGCAAAGTGTTCGAAGTATCGGAGCTTGGAGTTTTCAAGCCTGAAATGGAAGAAACACAGTCCCTATCTGCGGGTGAAGTCGGATATATAGCTGCCGGAGTAAAAAATGTCAGGGATATACGTGTCGGTGATACCGTAACTTTGGCAGAGTCTCCGGCTGAAAATCCGCTTCCCGGTTACCGACAGGTGAAACCTATGGTATTTTGTGGGCTTTACCCTGTTGAAGCCAGCGGATATGAAAACCTCAGAAATGCCCTTACGAGACTCCAATTAAACGATGCATCCCTTGTGTTTGAACCGGAAGTATCAGCTGCTTTGGGTTTCGGTTTCAGATGTGGTTTCCTAGGGTTATTGCACATGGATATAATCCAGGAAAGATTGGAGAGGGAGTTTGATTTGAGCCTAATTACCACAGCCCCCAGTGTTGTTTACCAAGTTAAGACAATCCATGGAAAACGACAGGAAATTGATAATCCGTCTAAATTTCCTGAGGTCTGGGAAATTCAAGCTGTGGAGGAACCAGTTGTCCGGGCCGCAATTATTACCCCTGCAGATTATATCGGGCCTGTGATGGAACTTTGTCAGGGCAGACGCGGGGAGTATAAGAATATGGAATACCTAAATGAAAACCGGGTAAAGCTTACTTATGATCTTCCCCTTTCTGAAATCCTTCTGGATTTTTTCGATAAACTTAAATCCCGGACGAGAGGGTACGCCTCTTTAGATTATGAATATATCGGGCATCTTGAATCGGATCTTGTTAAACTGGATATTCTCATCAACGGTGAACCGGTAGATGCACTTTCCTGCATGATTCATCGGGATAAAGCACAGGAACGTGGACGCCAGTTGGCGGAAAAACTGAGGGAAATCATACCACGCCAGCTATTCGATGTTCCAATCCAAGCTGCTATCGGGGCACAGATTGTTGCCAGAGAAACTGTGCGGGCAGTCCGAAAAAACGTACTGGAAAAATGCTATGGAGGGGATGTTTCACGCAAAAGGAAGCTCTTGGAAAAACAAAAGGAAGGGAAAAGACGCATGAAACAATTGGGGAATGTAGAAATACCCCAAGAAGCATTTATGGCTGTTCTGAAAGTAGACTAAACCGGTTCCAAAGTTGTGTTGGATGCAGTTTCGGCGTATATGTTCATATACCGTTTTGTCAGAGAAAATGCTCTTATTGTGATTTTAACTCCTATGCAATAGAGTCATTTATTGAACCAAGACAAATAATGAAGCGGTATATTGATGCAATTCTACTGGAAGCCCGGATCCAATCTGAGAATCTTAAAAAACAACAAATGAGGATGAGCAGCGTTTATATAGGGGGAGGGACCCCAACGTGTTTACCATATAATTTATTGAGAACCATGTTAACCGGGATTCTTGAAAGTTTTCCCCCGGATATTAATACAGAGATAACAATAGAATCTAACCCCGGTACAATAGATTATAAAAATTTAAAATATCTAAGGGACAGTGGTGTAACACGTTTAAGCATTGGGATCCAATCCCTAAAGGATGACCTTCTATTAAGATTACACCGAACCCATAGTGTATCAGATTCTTTAAATGCATTTTCCATTGCAAGGGACGTAGGGTTTACCAATATAAATGTCGATCTTATATATGGAATTCCAGATCAGACAATGAAGGATTGGCAGGAAACCTTAGATGCCGTATTGAAACTGGCACCTGAGCATATTTCAGCGTACGGGCTGATGATCGAAGAAGGAACACCATTATGGAGCAGCGTAAATTCGGGTCTGGAAATTCCCTGTAACGAAGATCTTCAGACAGACATGTACTATTTTACCAAGGACAGGCTTGAAGCAGAAGGTTACAGGCATTATGAGATATCTAATTTTGCTTTACCCGGGTATGAGTGCCGTCATAATATGGTTTATTGGCAGTTACAGCCGTATATCGGGCTTGGGGCGGGCGCCCATTCATACATAAATAATGTAAGACGGAGCAATCTCCTTGATCCCCTAATCTATTCAGATTCAATTTTGAATTCAGGTGGTGCTGTTCAGGAAAGGGAAAGGTTTTCAAAAGCGGATGAAATGTCAACAGCTGTAATAATGCAACTGAGAACAGCCCAGGGTGTGGAGGAAGAGGAATTTAAAAAACGCTTTGGGATAGCAATGTATGGCGTTTTTAGCGATGCTATTGAAAAGGGAACAGCCCGAAAATTGCTTGAGTGGAACAAGGGAAGGTTAAGGCTCACCCGGTACGGATTAATGCTTTCAAATGAAGCCATGAAAGAATTTCTTTAAAGAACTTCTATAAGGATCTGGTTAATTCATGAAAAGTTCTGTTTATCTTAGCACTAAGGGGGATTTTATGTGGTTAAATTTGGGATAATAGGAGGAACGGGATTTTATAAAATGGAAGGCTTGCCGGTTTTAGAGAAAAAAGAGATCACAAATGAATATGGCAGGACCCATGTCTCCGTTGCCCGGTACAGGGATCTTAAAATAGCTTTTGTACCAAGGCATGGAACATCTCATTCTCTCCCCCCGCATGTGATAAATTACCGGGCAAATATTAAAGCAATGAAAGATATAGGCGTGAAGTACATAATGTCAACAGCTGCAGTCGGTTCTTTACACATGTTGCTCCCCCCAGGTGAACTTGTGTTGCTTTCCCAGTTTATTGATTGGACAAAGGGTAGGATTAGCACATTTTTTGACGGGGAAGATCCGAATTTTAAGCATGTGGATGTCACAGAGCCCTTCTCCGGGCTCCTCAGAAAGAAGGCGTTAAAGGCGGCAGAGAGTAGTGGAATCCATATACATCCGTATGGCACATACGTTTCCACTGAAGGGCCCAGGTTTGAAACCCCGGCTGAAATTAATATGATGAGGATGATAGGCGGTGATGTTGTCGGAATGACCGTTGTTCCAGAAGTCGTGCTTGCCAATGAAGCCGGGATAGATTATGCTACAGTAGCCGTTGTTACAAATTATGGTGCAGGGATGTTGCCCGGGGGGATTTACCATGAGGAAGTCGAGGGGATCTTTGCTTCAGCCAGACAGCGCCTTGAGGAGTTACTTATAGGCATATTTAATGCTGTAGCCAAGGAGTGAAGGACATGACCTATGAAACACAGGTGAGACTCCCGTTTTTAATTCAACCAGATAATACAGTGCGCTATGAAAACGGGGAGGTCTTTGTTCTTGATCGCAGGATCTATCCTTTTAAGATCGAGTTCGTACGTTGTAAGACATATCAGGATGTAGCCCAGGCTATTAAAGATATGGTTACACAAAGTGGTGGCCCTCAATTTTGCGCAGGGTATGCCCTGGCCCAGGCTGCACATTGTTCCAGCAATAGGTCTGGTGAAGGTATTATGGAGGAATTAAAGCAGGCTGCAAAATGCCTAGTTGCCACGAGGCCGACTAATAATAGTATTATACTAATGACTGAAAAGATGCTAAAGATTGCCGAAAATGCACTTAAAGAAGGGCAAAATACTGAAGATGTATTGGTCAGAGCCGTTGATGCTGAGTTCCAGGCACGGCATAGGCGGGGTTTGGAGATAGGTAAAAACGGGGCAAGCCTTATTGAAGACGGCGATTCGATTTTAAATCATTGCTGGGCTGAGCAAGGGATTGTCTACACTGTTTATACAGCCCTTATGCAGGGGAAAAGAATTAAAGCATATTGTTGTGAAACTAGACCTTATCTTCAAGGCGCCAGGCTTACTGCTGATGCTTTATGTGATATGGGAGTTAATACAACTATAATTACAGATAGTACCCCCTCATACCTTATGTGGAAAGGAATGGTTTCAAAATTCTTTACAGGCGCGGACAGGGTTACGATGGATGGTAGTATAGTAAATAAAATAGGCACTTTTCAGATTGCCTTATCAGCCCACTATTTCGGTGTCCCGTTTTTCGTATTTACTGACGGGCCTGATCCAGGGGCTCATATACCTGATGATGTAGTCATAGAAGAGCGGAACCCTGATGAAGTTCTGGAATGCTTGGGACAGCGTACAGCTGCACCCGGGGCTAAAGGTTACTACCCTGCATTTGACGTGACGCCTCCTGAATTTGTAAGTGCCATCATTACAGAGAAGGGGGTATTTTCCCCGTATTCCATGAATCACAATAAATAGGTTTTACGGAGGAATCCAAAATGGAATTTAAAGATCTCAGGATCAAAATAATTGAAACATCCAAACTTATGTTAAAGTTAGGACTGACAGTGGGTACCGGAGGGAATGTCAGTGTCAGGTGCTCTGATAATGACAGGTTTTTGATTACCCCGAGCAGTCTGCCTTATGAAACACTTAAACCTGAGGATATTGTAATGGTTGATATTAATAAAGGAACCCATGAGGGGCGTAATAAGCCATCTATTGAATATCAGTTGCATAGGAGCGTATATCTTGCCCGTAATGATGTACGTGCCGTTGTACATGCCCATCCGCCGATTGCATCTGCGCTTGCAGTTTCAAGGAAGCCGCTCCCGCTTATTACAGATGCATGTACAATTGCATTCAAAGATAAGGTCCGGGTTGCGGAGTACGGGGCACCGGGCAGTCATGAGCTTGCTATTAATACCGTAGAGGCGTTAGGTAATAATACTGCCGTATTTTTATCCAACCATGGGATTCTGTGTACAGGTGATGATCTTGATACTGCCCTAGAAAGATGTGTTATTCTTGATAAAGCAACTCTGACTTATATTCTCTCCTTGTTGGCAGGGACACCTGTTTGTCTTAAGCCGCTCACTGATTAATCCTCTATTTCATCTGTTTCATTAATCTCCAATTGAGAGTGTGACAGTTACTGCTTAAAAGGCATAGTATGTATGGTCCTGTCTAATAGGTCGGCTGATACATAAGTCCTGTTCAAGGAGGTCAGGGCTGTGCCTGCTCTAAAATCCCGAAATCCCAATCTTGTCCTTGTGGGCCTGGAAGAAGGGCGATTCAGCCCGGTTGAGGCAATACAGGCTTTAAGGGCATCCCATGATTCCCATGCAAGGAGGCGACACTTAAAAACAGAAGCCCCTGATTCTGCTGAATGGAAGTTAAATGATGTCCTTTCTGAATTAGACAGCTTAGTGGGACTTTCCGCAGTAAAGGCATTAGTTCGTGAGCTTGTAGCATACGTCAGGATTCAAAGGATAAGGGAGATGCGTCAACTTGCTTCGGAACCTTTAGTGTTACATATGGTCTTTAGCGGAAATCCCGGGACAGGAAAAACTACATGCGCCCGTCTTATGGGAAAGATCTTCCGCGAAATGGGTGTATTGGAAAAAGGCCATCTTATAGAAAGAGAACGGGCTGATCTTGTCGGGGAATATATAGGTCATACCGCTCAGAAAACCCGGGATCAGATTAAGAAGGCCTTAGGCGGCATACTCTTTATTGATGAGGCGTATTCTTTGGCTACAGGCGGTGATAAGGATTTCGGAAAAGAATCAATTTCTACGCTTATTAAGGCAATGGAGGATAACAGAAATAGGTTTATAGTGATCCTGGCCGGCTATCGTGATGAAATGACAAGGTTTATTCAATCAAACCCCGGTATACGTTCACGGTTTCCTATTCATATAGGGTTTCCTGACTATACTACGGGGGAGTTGATGCTTATTGCCGATCTTATGTTAGGAAAGCGGGATTATAGGATGGATCTTGCTGCCAGAGCCAGATTAGAGGTTGTCTTAAGCAGAAACTCGGGATCTGACAGTGATTATTCAGGGAATGCTCGTTTAGTCAGGAATATTATTGAACGTGCAATTAGACGTCAGGCGCTCAGGCTTGTGGATGGAAAATCTTTAACCAGGGATGAACTTATGCTGATTCGGAGGGAAGACATAGAGAACAACTATGAAGCGGTGCATTGTGTTGGGTAGACCAAACGTAGGCAAGACCCTTTTGGTTCTGGTCCTTGCCGAGCATATGAAAGTGAAAAATGTCGAAATAACTTTTCAAGATCCTAATGGTTCTGAATATACTAGGAAGTATCCGATAGATGTTGCCATAAGGGAGCTTGTCGGTGCCTTGCCTCATCAAACAAAATGTCTCCAATCGCTTTCCCTTAATTTCAGGGTAGGGAAGGGTAGAAAGGAAGTAAAGATTATTGATACTACAGGTCTTATTGAAAAGATTCACGATGATCCCTTGATAAGAAAAGCTATGGCCCAAACTTTATCGATAATACACAGTACACAAATTGTCATTCATGTGATGGATGCATATCTAATGGGTTGCAGGAATGCATTATCTGATCAGACTGAAAGAAATTTAGATATCCAACTCGCAAGTTTTGCAGGACTAAGAGGTGGGTACTGTATTGCAGCAAATAAAATGGATATGCCTGAGGCTAAGCGTGGCCTTGTTAGGATAAGACGGTTGTTTGCAGGTTATAAGGTTCTTCCTGTATCGGCAATCACAGGGCAAGGTTTCAAGGAGGTTAGGAGGCATGTTCTTCAAAATCTCTAGGGTGTTTTCGGACATCCTTGCAGTGATGCTTGCCGGTATGACAATTAAACTTCTCGATGATTTTCTTGATCATACGATAGATTCAATATCTGAAAATCCATCCCTTATAGATGTTCTGGGGCCCGGGAGTGTAGTATACACTTTAGTTTTTGGGGTAATTGCATGCAGCATTAACTTGAAATTAGCAGCGCCTCTTATGCTTTCAGCTTATGCGGTAGGTATGTTAAAGGATCCTTCGGATATGCTTCCGTTAGGATTCAGCGCTTGGGTAGAATCAATGATTATTGTTGTTATTACATGGAACATATTCGGGTGGCGTACGACTTTAGCCAGTATCTTGATTATGACAACCGTAGAATTTGTAGATGATATAATTGATTATTCTCGGGACAGTGCAGTACATTCCGGTAACTTTGTTTATTCAATAGGAAAAGGCCAACTCATTTTAATTTCCCTTGCATTGTTTATCGCATCTTACATTGTAGACAGACGGATGACGATTGTTGTTGCCATATGTACTCCTACCATTGCAATTGCAGCAGATTTTATCAGTAGATCTCACAGGGGGGAACCGTATGTCCCTTGAAGGATGGTTACTCCTTCTTGTCATAGCCTTTCTTATTGGGTATATAACTGGACATAGGCAAGGTAAGACAGAGGGATTCAGGGAAGGTGCGGTATTCGCACCAATCGAAATGCGTCATGCCACTTTAGAAAGGGGCAGGTGTATAATATGTGGGACAGCAGCCAAAAGAAAGCGTGATAAAGGACATGCACGGAATGCCCGGACTGATCCTGCAAAAAGAAATAACAGGACCATAGTTTATCCTGACGAACGAAATCCTTAAAAGAGGTGCTGATACAGTGAATAATATGGGCAGCGCAAATATAAAAAATTTAAATGCAGACCATGATCTTACTGAACTTTTCATCAAAAGTAAGGAGGCAAAGAAATCTAGACTTCAGAATATCGAAGATAATCTGAAGCTTAACTTTACAAAGATCCTGAATGCTTTCAAGGCAGTAGGTGTTTCAGATCAGGATTTCACAGGTGCTACCGGATATGGGTACGATGATCGGGGAAGGGAAATCACCGAAAAAGTCTACGCTGAGGTATTCAGAGCTGAGGATGCACTTGTACGCCAACAGATTGTTTCAGGGACTCATGCATTATCCCTTTGCTTTTTCGGATTGCTTTTACCCGGGGATCATATTCTTTTTGCCACGGGCAAACCTTACGATACATTACAATCGGTAATCGGTATGGACAAGCAGTTCCCGGGATGTCTTGCTGAATTAGATATTACCTGGGATATAGTACCCGGAACGGCTGATACAGGATTCGATGAAGATAAAATTGCCCTAATTGCAGATTCTTTAAGAAACAATACAAAAGTTGTATTTATACAACGATCCAGAGGTTATGCGTGGCAGCACTCTGTTTCCTGCAAGACTATTGCAAAGATTTCCGAGGCAATAAAATCTAAGAACCCGGATCTGGTCATAGTCGTGGATAATTGCTACGGGGAATTCACGGAACCAGTTGAACCTATTGAAACGGGGGCTGATATCGTTGCAGGATCTCTTATTAAGAACCCGGGTGGAGGAATAGCCCCCACGGGCGGGTACATTGCCGGCAGGAAAGATTTAGTGGCAAGAATTGCCACAAGATTAACTGCCCCGGGAATAGGAGGGGAAATCGGACCCAGCCTTGACACCTCCCGCCTCATGTTGCAGGGGTTGTTTCTTGCACCCCAGATGGTGGCGGAATCATTGTCTGGCACATGTGTGGCAGGGAACGTATTCCGCCTTCTTGGGTATAAGGTTCTCCCTGACATTAATGAAATTCCTTCAGATAATGTGCTTGCCGTCAAGATGGGAGATGAAGAAAGATTGTTGACATTTTGCCAAGGCTTTCATTCGGCAAGCCCTATAAATACACTATATAGGCCTGTAGCTTCACCTATGCCGGGGTATGCTCATAATATAATTATGGCAGGTGGCACTTTTGTGCAAGGTTCTTCTTCAGAACTTACTGTTGATGCCCCTATATGTTCTCCATATATCATATATATGCAAGGTGGCTTACTCCGTTACCACGTAGAATTAGCTACGATCTCCGGTCTTGCAGCGTTAAAGAGGCATAATTTACTTGAACCGCCGTATTAAAGGAGAACACCAAGGCTCTTGACTTTCCCCGGGGATTTGCTAGTATTATTTTGATCGGCATACTACCGACAGGAAGGGAGCGGTTTGAAGGGAGGCGGGACTTTGAATGAATAATGTTCTTGGGTGCCATATTCTTATTGAGGCATGTGATTGTGATCCCGGGATTCTCAACAATATAGAGGCTGTAAAGGAAACTATGATAAACGCTGCTTTACAGGCTGGTGCTGAAGTCTGTAACGTGGCGTTTCATAAGTTTAGCCCCCAGGGAGTCAGCGGTGTAGTGGTAATATCAGAATCCCATTTATCGGTTCATACATGGCCTGAATTTGGGTATGCTGCAATTGATGTTTTTACATGTGGAGATACCGTAGATCCGTTAACTGCAGTGGAGCATATACGTGAAAAATTTAAGGCCCGCCGGGCTTTAGTGTCAGAGGTGAAAAGGGGGATCTTTGATACTCATTCTATTTCGAAGATCTCCCCAGGGTAGGGTTGCATATAAAGCCAAACCCTTAAAGCAAATAAATTATAGAATAGGGGGCAGATTTTCTGTTCCCTTTCTCGTTTCAGGGGATTTATAAATTTAGCTTAAGTGTATTAGGAGGGGCGGAAATGAAACGCATGTGCCTTGCTTGTTTTATTGTTCTCATAGGTATCTTTGTAGCCATTTTATGTCCACACGTTTCTGCAGGGGAGGGGGAGACCGTGGAGAAAGCCACGTTGAGAGTCGGGGTTGAAGATAGAAAAGATTTATCCTTGACAATTTATAACAGCGGTATTGCATTGGTGAAAGATACCCGATTTATTCAATTTTCTAAAGGATTGAACTTAGCGGAAATATCGGATCTTTCCGCTAATATGGATGCCACTTCAGTTTCATTTACGTCTTTAACAGATCCGGACGGGCTCTCCACTGTTGAACACAATTTTGATTATGGAATAAATAACAGACAGGCATTCTTGGAGAAGTACATCGGGAAAGACATTTGGTTAGTCTTAGACGGCATTCGTATTTCCGCAAAACTTATATCCGTTGATGGGCAGGGTAGGCTTGTTGTGGATCTTGATGGAAGGATTATCCTTGATCCGCCGGGATCCATAGAGTTGCCTCAGCTGCCTTCGAAGATTATTACCCACCCTACATTAACATGGTATGTAGAATCTGATTGGATTAGGCGGCATGAGGTGGAAATAGCCTATCTCACCTCAGGTCTCAACTGGTCAGCTGATTACGTATGTACTTTAGATGATAAAGATGAAAAATGTGTCTTAACCGGCTGGGTCACACTGAACAATAACAGTGAAACAACCTACCGGGACGCACACCTGAGATTAATTGCAGGAAACATACACATGCTCCCCGGGTTTGAATCCACGAGGGGCACCATGAAGACTATGATGGTTGCTGAATCAACAGTTAATCATGGAATAGGGTTTGAAGGAAAGTCTGGATTTGAATATTATACGTATTCATTACCGGAAAAAACTACGGTTGTTGCCAACCAGTTAAAACAAGTGCAACTTCTTGAAGCATCAAATGTACCGTTAAAAAAATTATATATTCTTGAAAGACCGGTAGTTCATTACGTATATGAAAAAGATGTTCAGCCTGGTCAAATTGAGACCGTAAGTGCCAAAGCGGTTTTAGAATTTATCAATAATAAAGAATCGGATCTCGGAATACCGTTGCCTGCAGGAAGAGTCCGTGTATATAAGGCCTTGGTTGATAAAAGTATGGATTTCATCGGCGAAGATGCAATTTCCCATATCCCCCGTGATGAGACAGTGAGGCTCTACGTAGGTGATGCATTTGATGTCATAGGTGAAAGAATGGTGACTGATTTTAAAATTGTGGAAAAGAGCCGCGAAGAGGCATATTGCATCAAAGTGCGAAACAAAAAAGATGAGGATATAAAGGTCGCCGTTATAGAAAGGTTTTACGGTGATTGGACAATTTCGAGCCCGGTGCCGCATGAAAAGCCGGATGCCAACACCGTAGTGTTTAATGTGGATGTGCCTAAAGGCAGTGAGGTAGAAATCTTGTTCCGTGTTCACATTAGGCTTGAGTAAGAAATAGCGGGGAGAACTCCCGGATGAATACGGGTTTTATAAATATAAATTATTATATTAATGGAAGGACCTGATACAAATTGGATGAAGCACGAATCATGAAGGCAGTAAGGGAAATTTTAGAGGCTATCGGCGAAGACCCGGACCGGGAAGGATTAAAAGGTACACCTGATCGGATTGCCAGGATGTTTCAAGAAATATTCTCCGGGTTGGAAAAGGATCCGCGTGAGGAATTAACTCCTGTTTTTCATGAAGATCATGAAGAAATGGTAATAATAAAGAATATCCCTTTTTATTCTATGTGTGAACATCATTTGCTTCCGTTCCACGGCAAGGCCCACCTTGCCTATCTTCCCAGGGGTGGCAGGGTAGTAGGACTTAGCAAGTTGGCAAGAGTAGTGGAAACACTTGCAAGAAGGCCCCAGCTCCAAGAAAGACTCACGAGCCAAGTTGCAGATATGATATTTGAAGCCCTAAAACCCCACGGTGTAGTTGTTATTGTAGAGGCGGAACATCTTTGCATGTCAATGCGTGGAATAAGTAAGCCCGGGAGCCGTGCGGTAACTTCGGCAGTCCGCGGGCTCTTTAATAAGGATGCAGCTGCAAGGGCTGAAGCACTTACTTTAATAAAAGGAGAGTGACAAGACGAATAATTGTCTCCCCCACTCATATATATTATTCTGAAAGCCAGATGTCTTATGGTGCCCAGGGGGAGGGACCAGATATGGAGCGATTTGATATCTTTCAGGATATGGCTACCAGGACCGGAGGGGATGTTTACGTTGGAGTAGTCGGTCCGGTGAGGACTGGGAAGTCTACGTTTATTAAGCGGTTCATGGACCTCCTGGTTATTCCCAATATCGACAATGTCTATGATAAAGAGAGATCCGTTGATGAGTTGCCTCAGAGCGGTGCAGGTAGGACTATTATGACCACCGAGCCTAAATTTGTTCCAAGTGAAGCAGTCTCTGTCACGATTCAGGACAACATCGAAGTCAGAACAAGACTAGTTGATTGCGTGGGTTATTCTGTGGAGGGAGCATTAGGGTACGAGGAAGACGACGGACCCCGAATGGTTATGACCCCTTGGTTTGATTATGAGATTCCCTTTGAAGAAGCCGCTGAATTCGGAACCCGGAAAGTTATTTCTGATCATTCTACAATTGGCCTCGTTGTTCTGACAGACGGCAGTATCACGGACATCCCAAGGGAGAATTACATTGATGCTGAGGAAAGAGTTATCAGGGAACTGAAGGATTTAGATAAACCTTTTGCCTCAGTATTAAATTCGACCCACCCTTGGGCGAAGGAAACTATGGATCTTGCTTCAGAACTTGCAAAGAAATATGGGGTACCTGTCATACCCATGGATTGTCTTAAGATGGATTTGGAGGATGTTCTTGATATCCTGAGAGAAGTTCTTTACGAGTTCCCAGTTCGTGAAGTGAGTATACGCCTGCCTGTCTGGTTGAATGAGGTTCCGGCTGAACATTGGCTCAGAGAGAAGTTCCAGGAAGTTGTGATTTCGGCCGTAAAGGAAGTCGAAAGAATCCGCGATATTCCCGAAACTGTCAAAGGCTTTACAGAACATGATTTTATATCTTCTGCGAATCTCACAACTTTGGATCTAGGGACAGGTCAGGTAATAATTGATTTGAAAGCTCCGAGGGAATTATTCTTCCAGGTTATCAAAGAAGCCAGTGGGCTTGAAGTGGAAGGGGATCATCACCTCCTGAGACTTATGAGGGAACTTTCCGTAGCAAAAAGGGAATATGACAAGGTTGCTGACGGTCTGAAGGATGCAGATGAATTAGGGTATGGGATAGTTATGCCGCTCCTCGATGAACTTGAACTCGAGGAACCGGAGCTTATCCGACAAGGTAGCAGGTTTGGGGTGAGATTAAGAGCTGCCGCCCCTTCCATTCACATGATTCGTGCAGACATTGAAACAGAGGTTACCACATACGTGGGGACGGAGAGGCAAGGGGAGGAACTTGCACGGAGATTAACTGATGAGTTCCAGGAAGATCCTGAGCGAATTTGGACTACAGATTTCCTTGGAAAGTCCCTACATGAGCTTGTTAAAGAGGGGATAGAAAGCAAACTTTATAGGATGCCTGAAAATGCTCAGCAAAAACTCCAGGAGACATTACAGAAAATCATTAATGAGGGAAGCGGCGGGCTAATCTGTATAATTCTGTAGGCTCAAATCTCATAAATCCTCTTCGTTGTGGGCACTATACCTCCGAAAGGGGGATCAAAACATGACGAAGACAGAGTT
Organism: Bacillota bacterium; assembly: GCA_012689375.1. GTDB lineage: Bacteria > Bacillota > SHA-98 > UBA4971 > UBA4971 > UBA4971. Next base: position 24,308 of record JAAZLO010000014.1, read on the forward strand.
AGTTGAAAAGGTAGCAATGAAAACCGGTTTTACAAAAAAGGATTCAGCCAAAGCCGTTGATGCAATACTTACTGTAATAACAGAAACCCTGGCTGAGGGTGAAAAAGTGGCACTTGTAGGTTTTGGTAGTTTTGAGGTCCGCCAGAGAGCCGCAAGATCGGGGCGGGATCCGAGAACAGGGGCTGAAATCCATATTGCTGCAAGAAAAGCCCCTGTTTTCAAGGCAGGTAAGTCTTTAAAGGACGCTGTAAGGTAGTGTAGGCCTAAATAACCCTGAAATAGAAGGACAATCAGTAATCCCATCGAATTCTTAGTATGTTGCCGGATTATTAAACAAGTTGCAGCAAGGGAAGGTGTAAAGCACGATGGGGTTGCCGGGTTCAGATGAAATAATAGAATCTATTTCAGTTTCAGGTAAACATAGTTCACGGCTGTCAGTTGATGTTCTTTTAACATCAAGTTTTTTAGCAGGGGCGTATATTGCATTCGGTGCTTTCTTAGCATTGATGGCAAGCACGGGGAATCCATGGCCTGAAGGGATCCTAGGTTTGCAAAAACTTGTGTACGCAGCTGTGTTTCCTGTAGGGGTTATATATGTAATCCTAACTCATGCTGAACTCTTTACTGAAAATTGTCTTCTTATTACCGTGCCGTTCCTAAGGCGTGAAATCCATTTTAACAGCTTGCTGAGAAATTGGGTTATTGTTTGGATTGGTAATTTTATTGGGTGTATTGCAGTTGCATATTTATTTGGATATGCAAGCGGTGTGCTTAGGGGGGGCCCGTGGCAGAGTTACCTCTATAGCCTTGCCCAAGGGAAATGCAGCAGGCCTTTTATTGAAGCATTTCTTAGAGGAGTAGGGGCTAACTGGATGAGCTGTCTTGCCGGATGGATGGCTTTTAAAGGTAAAACGGTGCTGGATAAAGCTATAGCAATATACTTGCCGGTTATGACCTATGTTGCCCTTGGGATGGAAAACAGTGTTACAAACATGTTCACTATATCCGCATCCCTCTTTGCAGTGGGATCTACTTCGGTTGTATCTTGGCAATCTTTTTTTCTTGCAAATCTTCTCCCGGTTTCCTTAGGTAATATTGTCGGGGGTGCATTCTTTGTTGCAGGTATCTACCTGTTTATAAACAGAAGGACAGGACTGGTATAAAAGATTGTGTGACGAAAGACAAGGTTGCAGATATAACCGGGGTTTGGTATAATACGTATACATTCTGATTATTAAATGCGCGGGTACACAGTCGGGGCGTGGCGCAGTTTGGCTAGCGCGCCTGAATGGGGTTCAGGAGGTCGCGAGTTCGAATCTCGCCGCTCCGACCATTGTTTTTTAGGGACAATAACAAACCGCCCGGATTCACCCTTGGCGGTTTGTTACGAGTATTTTTCTTGCCGAGTTGCCTTTGCCGTTCTTATTACTCATAATTGACTTTTTTGTTTGCCTACATGTTTGTGTAATTCATTACTCAATCTGCCTGTTGTCCATTCAGCCTACACGTGGATATGTCAGCCGACGGTAACGGCATTCCCGAAGTGGGAGAATACATGTTCACAATAAGTGAAAGGTTTAAATTCTCCTTAAGAATATGACCTTTGCCATATTCCCTTCTCAATTGCCGTAGAACCGCCGGCAATCATATTCATGCCCTAGATAAGAAGGTTTTAATCATATATATATTGAATTACGTTATAATACATTATGGTGTTATGCCCGTAATATGGGGTGTAATGAATATCAAGGTGAAGTTGGTTATGGCTGGGCCCAATAGCAATAAATGTAATGAATATGTGAGAGTTAGGGTATTAGTTTCAGGGAGAGTGCAGGGTGTAGGTTTTCGAAATTTTGCAGCGAGGTATGGAAATGCCCTAAAACTTACCGGGCGGGTAAAAAACTTGCATGACGGTTCTGTCGAGGTAATTGCAGAGGGAAAGAGAAAGGAAATCTCGGAGTATATAGATCTTCTGAAAAAGGGTCCGATTTGGGCAAGGATTGATAACATGCTTATTGATTGGCAGCAGTACAAAGGGGATTTTACTTTCTTTGGGGTTCAGTGAGGAAGGTGTAGGAGTTGGGCACAGGACGTAAACGGGGTGTTGGTTTAGCTCTCAGCTCCGGTTCTGCAAGAGGACTTGCCCATATTGGGGTCCTTAAGGTCTTAGAAAAGGAAAGGATTCCAATTAAAGCGATTGCAGGATCAAGTATGGGGGCTCTCATAGGAGGGCTTTACGCTGCAGGTGTGCCTCCAACGGAGTTGGAAAACATTGCTTTAAAAGCAACAAGGCGTACAGTGCTTACTCACATAGATCTGATTCCGTCTCTTAAAGGCTTGGTACTGGGTAAGAAAATAGAAGGGATGCTCCGTTCTTTCGTCGGGGATAAGGATTTCGGGGAGCTCAATATTCCAATGGCGATAGTGGCTACTGATATTTTTACCGGAGAGGAAGTAGTGTTTAAAGATTCCGGCGATCTGGTGGATGCCATTCGTGCCAGTATTTCCATTCCTGTGGTGTTTGTGCCGGTTCGCATAGGGGACAGAACCTTGGTAGATGGTGGGATAGTGAACCCGGTACCGGTGAATGTACTGCCTGCGCTTGACTCTGATGCAGTACGTGTGGCAGTTAGTGTGATCCCTAAAATTGAACATAAACAAGGGGAAAAACCGACTCCCGTCGGTATGTTTCTTAATGCCTTCGATATTATGCAAAATAGGCTTTATCAAGCAAATAAGCCTCCTGCTACTATATCCATTGAACCTGATGTTTCCTTTGTATCAGGACTTGAATTCTGGGAAGCTAAGCGTCTTATTGAATGTGGCGAGCGGGCGACTCTTGAAGCAATTCCTGAGATTAAGCGTAAATTAAAACCTTTTTCCTTCCTGTCTATTTTTAGAAAACCGAGGATATAGCCTGGTACAGACAAGAAGGGAAGGCTTAAAGGGAACTTGGGATCTGAATGGAATTGTCCTCCTGAAACAAAAGAATTTATTTTTTTATAAATATAAGAAGGGTAATCGCATAATTTAGTGAAGTATTTAAGCTATGCCTATCACTATTTAAAAGCCGGAGATCAAAATTCCGGCGGAAAAATCGTCAGGAGGTGTATAAAAAGTGAAAGGTTATCGAATGTATTTGGTGCTAATCTCCCTTGCTTTAGTCCTAGTGTCGGCATTGGGAACCGGTGCTCTTGGAGCAGGCAAACTTGATCCTATCAGAATCGGCCTTCAGGCGCCTATTACAGATCAGTGGGCTTACGAAGGAGAGATGGCCAAGAATTGTGTACAGATTGTCGCAGATGAAATCAACGGAAAGGGGGGAATTTTAGGAGGTAGAAAAATCGAAATTGTTGTAGGTGACGATCAGGGTAGTGTAAGACAAAGTGCACTTACAGCCCAGCGAATGATTAGTGAAAAAGTTGTTGCAGTAATATCCACATATGGATCATCAGTAGCTGAACCTTCTGCTACTATTTACGAAAGAGAAGGTCTTCTTAATATAGCCTATGGTGCGACTGCAGTTGAACTTACTGAGCGTGGATGGAAATACTTTTTCAGGACATGTTTCAAAGATGATCACCAGGGGACTTTCTTTGCCCGATTTGTTAATGGTACCCTTAAGGTAGGGAATGTTGCTGTCCTTCATGACAATACAACATTTGGTAAGGGATTGGCAGAAGCTGCCCGTGTATCTTTAGAAAACGCAAATAAGGCAAAAATTGTATTCTATGACGCTGTAACTCCGGGTGAAAGGGATTTTACCCCAATACTTACCAGAATGCAGAAAACCAATCCTGATGTAGTTTACTTTACAGGGTACTATCCTGAAGCAGGATTAATTGCGCGACAGATGAGAAGCTTAGGCAGTAAAGCCATATTTGTCGGTGGCAATGCGGCAATTAACGATGAATTTGTTGAAATTGCCGGTATAGACGTGGCAAAAGGTTCTCTTACAACTCAGGAACCACTGCCTATCCACCTGGAATTTCCTGAATCTAAGGGGTTTTTAGATGAATATATTTCCAGGCATAATGCCCCCCCAAGTAGCCCATGGCCTGTTTATGCTGCAGATGCTCTTAAAGTGATTGCTGCTGCCATAGATAGTACAGGCTCAACTGATTCTAAGGTACTTGCTGATTACATCCGAAATGAAATGAAGGACTTACCCGGAATCACCGGCCCTATTGGTTTCGATAGTCTTGGAGACAGAACAGGTGCTATGTACCTGGCCTACGAAGTCACTCCGGACGGAACCCTCCAACCTTACCAACCTTACCAACCTTAGGGGTCCCCATAATCCGATGTAGATTCGTCCTGCATTCCGGACGCAGTACCTATAAAAACGGATTGCTCGTATTATGGATCCCCGGCTATTAACAAGATATCCTGTGTTTGGTTTACAATAAAATGATTTTATAGAATTGAAGCCGGATTGGAGGTGCCCGCGCGGGGGTAGCTGCGTTATTTGCGTGTTGCTTATAACTTTCCCCCCGCGCGGAAAGTATGGTTTTATTTATTGAACAGCTTGTTAACGGATTAACAGTCGGTGCAGTCTATTCCCTGGTAGCGCTAGGGTACACTATGGTATACGGCGTGATGAGAATGATAAATTTTGCACATGGCGATTTCTTTATGATTGGATCCTACCTTGGATTTACTCTCATCAGCAGTGCATTTTTAGGTAGAACTATCCCCCTATGGGTTGCTCTTACCATTATGGTGCTCTTTTCCATGGGTGGGGTGGGAGCTATCGGAATTATAGTAGAACGTGCAGCATATCGGCCTCTAAGGAAAACAAGTAGGCTTACTGCGGTGGTTTCGGCAATCGGAGTTTCGATTTTTTTACAGAATGCCGTGATGTTAATTTGGGGACCAAGATACCGGGCATACCCCTCTTGGTCTGTACCTGATGTAACCTGGCAGGTGGGGGGCATCTATATAAATCTTATGCAGGTACTAATTTTAAGTATTTCAATTGGTCTTATGGTTGCATTGTACTTCTTTGTTCAGCGTACAACAGTAGGTGCTGCAATTAGGGCGACTGCCATTGATCATGATACTGCCAGACTCATGGGGATAGATGTTGATCAGATAATACGGTTGATTTTTCTGATTGGGCCTGCATTAGGTGCTGCAGCCGGGGTATTGCTTGGATTATATTATAGGCAAATCCATTTTACCGTAGGTTGGACTTACGGACTTAAGGCATTTACTGCCGCAATTATGGGTGGTATCGGAAACATACCTGGGGCCATGGCCGGCGGGCTCCTTTTAGGTATTCTGGAAATGCTGGGTGCAGGTTATATTTCTTCTGCTTGGAAAGACGTATTTGTGTTCTTCATTCTTATATTGCTTCTCATATTCCGACCTACAGGGCTTCTCGGAGAACGCATTGCGGAGAAAGTCTGAAAGGGTAGGTGTGAAAATGCTTGCGGAAACAAAAGAAATAAATCCAAAGAATAGATTAAAGACATCCTTCCCTAAAATTAAAACTTATTTATCTAAATGGGGGCTGCTCTTTGTCATTGTACTAGCAATCATTTTTCCAATAATTGCTGATAATTACTGGGTAGATGTTGCTGTGTATTGGGGAATATATGTAATTTTAGGCTTGAGTCTAAATATAATAGTCGGAGAAGTCGGCTTATTTAATATGGGTCATTCTGCATTTTTTGCCATAGGTGCGTATACAACTGCTATATTAAGTGGGAAATTTGCACTGTCCCTTTGGCTGTTAATCCCTATAAGCGGTTTTATCGCGGGAGTCGCCGGATACCTGCTTGCCAAACCTATAATCCATCTTCGTGGCGATTATCTCCTGATGGTAACAATAGGGCTTAATGAGATAGTACGGATTACACTTTTAAATAATCCTTTAGGGTTGACAGGTGGTCCGAACGGCATCATTATGTTGGATCAGTTCAAGATATTCGGATATACAATACAACGCCCTATAGATTTCTATTATCTTGTTTGGATATTTGTTGCAATAACGGTAATTATTCTAATCCGGCTTCAGAATTCACGAATCGGCCGGTGTTGGAATTTTGTACGGGAAGACGAAATTGCAGCTGCAGCTATGGGGATTGATACCCATTGGGCAAAACTGGTAGCATTTACCCTTGGGGCTTCAATTGCAGGTGCAGCCGGGACAATTTTTGCCGCGAAGATAATGGTAATTTCACCTGAGAGTTTTACCTTCATGGAATCTGTGATCCTCTTTTGTATAGTGATTCTTGGTGGGATGGGTTCAATTCCCGGGGTAATTTTAGGTTCAGCCGGTATGATGGTGCTTCCGGAGCTCCTTAGAAATTTTGCCCAATACAGAATGCTTTTTTTCGGTCTTGCCTTGGTTTTTATGATGATTTTCCGTCCTCAAGGCTTATGGCCAAGTAAACGTTGGATAACAATTTTAAGGGAGGGGGAAGAAACATGAGAAATAAAGGGAAGGCCTTGCTTGAGCTTAGTGAATTAACTAAAAAGTTTGGGGGGCTTACAGCAGTTAACGGGTTTAATCTTGATATTTCTAAAAACAGTATCACAAGTCTTATTGGTCCTAACGGGGCGGGGAAGACTACTGTTTTTAACTTAATAACAGGTATTTATTACCCGGAATCCGGCAGCATAACCTTTAACGGGCAGAATCTTGCAGGGAAAGAGCCGTATCAAGTGGCAGAGGCTGGGATAGCCCGTACATTTCAGACCCTAAGACTATTCGAAAATCTAACTTGCTTTGAAAATGTGCTGTGTGGTCAGCATTGCCGTACTTATTCAGGTATAATCAGTTCTATTCTGAGGACCTCCGCACAAAAACAGGAAGAAATCAAAGTGAGGGCTGAGGCTGAACGTTGTTTAAAGCTGACGGATATGTGGGAGTTCCGGGATGAGCCGGCAAAGAATCTCCCATACGGATACAGAAGGCGTCTTGAAATTGCCCGGGCGTTAGCAACCAAACCACAGCTATTGGTTTTGGATGAACCTGCCAGCGGGCTTAATGAAAAAGAAGCATTAGATCTTATGGTGTTAATTGAAAAAATAAGAAATTCCGGAGTTACAATCCTTCTTATTGAACACGATATGCAAGTAGTTATGGGAATTTCACATTGGATAGCAGTCATGGATAATGGTAAGAAAATTAGCGAAGGCACCCCATACGAGATTCAAAACGATCCTAAGGCTATTAAAGCATATCTTGGGACCGATGATAATGACGATTTTTACGGAAGTGAAATAGCGATGGCATTTAACGAAACTAAAACGGTGCCTGAGTACAAAGGGGGGGAAAGGGTACATGGGGCTTCTTGAACTCCATAATGTAGAAATAGCTTATGGAAATATCCAGGTAGTCAAAGGAATTAACCTTTCAATAAAGGACGGGGAAATTGTAACTTTACTCGGTGCTAACGGGGCAGGTAAGACTACTACTCTTCAAGCAATATCAGGTCTCCTTAAACTTAAATCAGGGACTATTACATTCAATAATGAAGAAATCCAAACAATGCCTGCCCACAAAATTGTTGAATTTGGTATTTGTCATGTTCCTGAAGGAAGAAGGGTATTCGGGACTCTGACTGTAGAGGAAAATCTGAACCTTGGTGCTTATAAGTACCGCAATAACTTAAAACATGTTAAGGCAGGGCGCGAACGTGTCTACTGTTTGTTCCCGCGGCTCGGAGAGAGACGTACACAATTGGCAGGTACTCTTTCTGGTGGTGAACAACAAATGTTGGCTATTGGACGGGGTCTTATGTCTGATCCTAAGGTCCTTTTACTTGATGAACCGTCTCTAGGCCTCGCGCCTATACTGGTGCGAGAAATATTCCAGACAGTTTTAGAAATTAACAAACAAGGGGTGACTGTCTTACTTGTCGAACAAAATGCCCGTATTGCATTAAGACTTGCTGAAAGAGCTTATGTGCTTGAAACTGGACGGGTTGTATTAAGTGGCAGTTCTTTGGAACTTAGGCAAGATCCTAGAGTGCAAAGGGCATATCTTGGAATCAAAGGGGCATAAAATATCAGAATATACCCAACGGTATTATCACAGGATAGTCACATTTTGCATCAAATATTGATATTTTATGCCCTATCTGATAAAATTGCGTTGCCTTGTGCAAAGGTGTAAGTGCGAGAGTGGCGGAATGGCAGACGCGCTAGACTTAGGATCTAGTGGGTAACACCCGTGGGGGTTCAAATCCCCCCTTTCGCACCATATTATTTATGTATTCCCGATAGCACAATAAAAAAGGGTGTATAAACTTATCTCCGGGGGCGATAACAATAAGTCCTACGCCTGGAGATTTGTAATCACTGTGTACCTATATTATATTGTCACCACTTTCCCACCGGTCATATTCTGAAGATCCTTAGGATCCAGCCTGAAAACAGAATTAGATGTGCCGCCGGCTGCCCATACTTCCTTATATTGAAGTAGGTCCTCATCGATAAAAGTTAAGATATCCTGTAGATGCCCTAAGGGGGGGACCCCTCCTATCGAAAATCCTGTGATTGCCTTAACAGATTTAGCGCTTGCCTTTTTAATTGGCTCACCAATATATTCACCGATTATTCTTTCATTGACTCTGTTTGTTCCGCTGGCAACTACAAGAATAGGTTTGCCTGTTTGTTCTCCCTGAAATACCAGGGATTTAACTATCTGCCCTAATGTGCATCCGATGCTATTTGCGGCATCAACTGCTGTTCTGGTTGTATCAGGTAATTCAACAACTTTGTATTCGAAACCCAGTGAATCTAAAAGATGTTGGATTTTTTCCGGGCCTGATTCGGGTATTCCGATCATTATATTACCCCCTTTGTATTAAATATCTTAATCAGTCCGTTTTAATCAGCATTTACTATCATAGATAATGAGGGCTAACCATAAATAGGCAATTCGTCTTTAGGACTTAATCATCTATATTAGGCTTATAGTTTCCAACGAACCCAATATACGTTACCGATTGGTTCTATTAAATAGATTTTCCTGGAAGTCCAGATTTATCTGCGGGTAAATAAGGGTTAAACTCGTATTGGTATTTCCCCTCTATTTTGCTTCATAGTAATCCTTGAATTTAAGGTTTTCTGCCGCTATCCGAAATGAAGCCCAACCATCGGTTTTTTCTCTATGATCAGATCGTCTATTAATCTTAAATTAGGAGGCTGTCGTATGTTTTAGGATGTTTTTTGTCCAAAATGGATCCCTTACGTAAATAATGGGGTGTCATAAAAAACGTTAGGGGCATTGCCTCCGTATACACGTTCCCCGTTCCAAATTTGATCTTCATCTGGTGATACATGCCAGTTTGCTTCTATCCATTCAATTCCGTACATTAGGATCTCAACAACAGTATTATTGGGCAAAGATAAGTCCTGTATAACCCCATAATAAAGTGCCTGACTTTTCCCCTACTTTGCTATATATTTGACAGTGGCTAAATATGAGTTAGTTAGAGTCTCATTAAGTGGTGTAAATTGACGGAACACCGAATGCCAGGTTCCCCGGATCTATAGTTTTAGGAGTAGTGTGGAGCTTGACAAGAGGGCGTCAATAGAGTATTCACAAGTTAAGCAAA
>JAAZLO010000074.1 GCA_012689375.1 Bacillota bacterium
ACATTTGCATAAGACCATCTTGTTTCTGGACCTGTTATAACTTTCATTGGATTAGTATTTTTACTCATAGAATTTTCCTCCTAAATATTATTTAAAATCATCTACAGCCGTATTAATAGCTGGTCGTTTATCACTCTCAGGAACGAGAGTGGGTTTACCTTTTGGTTTTTCAACTAGATTTGCTAGTAGCTCTGAGAACCTAGCCTTGCCTAGAGTTTTTTCCATGGCTGTTATTCCTTTTATTTTTTGGACATAAGGATCATAGCCATTTGTTTTTACTACATTAATAACTTCTTCTTCATTTACATACCGTCTGTTACTTCTTCCCTCGACTAACTTGAAACCTTGCCACCCTTTTCCTTGAAGGGCAGCAGTTAATGCATAGTCTTTAATATTTGATGCCCAGGCTACAAGTTCATCAACTTTGGAGAGAATATCCTCAATATCTTCATCTTCCAGTAGAGGTGGTAGCTTAAACTCATACCTAGCTAATTCAAGATTACATTCAGCCCTAGCTCTACATTCATGTTTCACCTTACAGAAAGTACACCAGTCACCACACTTAAATTCACCTTCACCATCAAGAGCTGTTTTAGCGGCAGGCTTTAAAACTTCATTGGCCCACTTGTAAAGCTCATCTGTAGAGAGAGTGAAGGTACTGATATTGTTCCGCCTAGGCTGATAGATGGTCATGGATACAGTTTTAATGTCATAGATGCCATCAAAGAGTTCTAAAGCACCTAGTCCATATAATTTCATTTGTGAGTTATCATCGGCATCAACTAAGATGCCGACCCCATGCTTGTAATCTATTACGTGTAGGGTGTCATCTGAAACTATTATGCAGTCACCTGTACCAAATCCGCCATCAGCATATTTTGAGTAATCTAGCTTTTGTTCTATTAAGATAAGTGGATCAGAGTGCTTGGCTTTTTCTCTTTCATAAAGTTCTAGAATATAGTTAGCATAGTTTTCTGCACATTCTTCCATCTCTTGGTTGTAGTATTTAAGGTTTGAAGTAGGATCCACTTCCTTCTTACCAAGTAAAGTTTTTAGTTTGTACTCACCTAAAAGATGGGCCTCTGTTCCTTCTTCAGCATAAGAGCTGGTTGTGTCACTGTAACTTTGGCTTAGTCTTAATGACGGAGGGCAGTTTAGCCAGCGGTGACTTGAAGAAGGAGAGAGGAGAGCATGATTACCCATTTCCTAACACCTTCACTTCTTCCAGTAATGCTTCATACTTTTTAGGGTCGATCTCGCTTAACTTATTAGCACCATGCTTTTCTAATAAGGCCCTAATTTCATCTGTAAAACCACTACGGGATTTCTCGGCTAGAACAGCCCTAACTGATTCTAGAGTTAATTTTTCTTCTTTTATAGGTGCTGGATTTTTAGTTTCTTTTACTTCATTTGGAATACCACCAGACCCAGAAAATAAGTCTAAAAGAGAATCAGCAGCAGATAGAAGAAGGTTGGCCGCAGTTTTTAATTCATCGACAGTTTGAGATAGTTCATTCATTTTGCTCATTTTTGATTTTGCTCCTTTCATAAGTTTTTCGCCCTTCAATATCTAAAGGACACTAAAGGGCAAAATCCGTAGTAGTTTTTTTATTTTTCTAGAAAATTCTTTAATTCTTTATAGGAAACGAGCTTTTTACGCAGTTGTAATTCCCTATACCTAACACCATCAACAGTAATGTCTAGAAGCTTGGCTATAGCTTTTTTTGCTTTTCTATCAATAAGACAATCAAATAGTAGCTTGTCTTCGGGGGATAAACTTTCTAATGCAGCTTGAATTAATCTCTTCAATTCCTTATCTTCTAAGATGTTGAAAATATCCTGACTATCATCAGCAGGAGTGAAGAAGGTAGCCATTTCACTATATTCATTAGACCAATTTTTATCTAGTTCAACTGTGCGACTGGTATTTATGTGGGTACAAGAATTACAATTTTGGTCACACTGTTTTGTGTTCTTATATATACAGGCAAATTTCCTATTACGATATCTTTCTTCTCTCTTTAATGAAGTGCTACTTAATCTATGAATATCTTCACTTTCTTTGGTCCTGCTAAGCCTGACTACATAGCCAGCCTCTTCATCATAAAACCATCTCTGTTTATAGGGGTTGTCCTCAGTAGGTGGTTGGCCAGAAGCAAAGCAAGTCTTTCTATCCACTTCCGCATAGTTCCCATTTTCATCTTGTGCATAATACTCTCTGTAATTTACTCTCTGATAATTTTTCATTAGATTTCCTCCTTAGGTTTTCAAAATTGAAATCCACCAGGAGGAAAGAAATCCTCAAAACAAAAAGACGGCAGGGGAACACTTGTAAAGATGTGTC
>JAAZLO010000119.1 GCA_012689375.1 Bacillota bacterium
CCGTATCTGGATAAACCGGATACGGAAAAGCCCGCAGAATTAAATATAGAGAAACCAAATACTCAAAAACAAAATACTCATGGAGCAAGTACCGATTCCATTCCCTTCCGGGAAACAGCGGCAGCACAGCTGCCGGAACGGAAAGGAAGGGATGCGATGTCTGTCTCAGAGATAGAAAATTATCGGGAATTGATTCTGGAGAACATCGAGTATGACTATCTGTGCAGAGAGTTTTCGACCTACCGTGAGGACCTGGACGAGATTGTGGAGCTGATGGTGGAGACCGTTTGTGCCAAACGTAAAACCACTCGGATCGCTGGCAGCGACTTTCCCCATGAAGTCGTGCGCTCCCGGTTCTTGAAGCTGGATAGCGAGCATATCCGATTTGTCATGGACGGTATGCAGAAAAACACCACGGAGGTCCGCAATATGAAACAGTATTTGCTTGCAGTGCTGTTCAACGCGCCCACCACGATCAGCAATCACTACACCGTACAAGTCAATCACGATATGAACACAGGCGGCTGGTAAACAGCCGCTTTTCTGTTGCCCGGCAATACCGGGAGAAAGGATTTTGCCATGAAACGACCTCTTGCCTACATTACGGCTCCCTGGAGCAACAACCAGTATGAGAACGCCGAGAACGCTGCCACCTACTGCCGCCAGGTGTACGACGCCGGGTATTCGCCCATCTGCCCGGTTCTGTTCTTGTCCACCTTCCTCAAGGACGAGATTCCCCAGGAACACAAGGACGGGCTGGATATGGTGCGAGACTATCTGCGCCGGTCCCATGTGCTGGTGGTCTGCGGCCACGGCATCGACGAGACCGTGAAGAATGACATCGCCACCGCTGAGCGCCTGCGGATCACCGCTACCACCCTGGACGGTATCCTGACTGTGAAAGGCCAGGGACGCGGGAAAGGAGGTGCGCGCCATGCCTGAGCGTAAGACCGTGGGCCAGCTGATGGAGGAAATGCGGCTCAAGGCCGGGGCGCAGAACTACCACGGCCATGAGTACATGGATTTGGAGCGGTTTGCCGAGGACACCCGGCACATGATTATCTTCGATGTGCTGACCCACGATTCGCCGGTGGGCTGGAAAGGCGAACGGACCCGCCCGTTTCTGACGGAGGCCGGATACCAGAAAAGCCTGGAGAACCAGGAAAAGGGCCACATCAAGATTCTCAGCCATGCCAAGGTGCGCCAGGGACATCTGTACTATGACCGCTCCGATCAGCTGCGTTGAAAGGAGCCTGCCATGATGAAATCCCTGCTGCGGCGGCTGGTGGTCCCGCCTTAGTATCAAGCGCCACCCCTGCAAAATCCGTGGAAAGGAGGCGATGACCTATGCAGGAGGAAGTGGAAAACAGGACTTTGACGCTGGTAGTCAGCGGAACAAAGTTTACCGGGCGGCTGTTTAAGGCCGCCATCACCAAGTACCTTGCCCACCGCAAGGAAAAGAAGCTGCAAAAGCAGAAAAGCCGGGATACCCCCGTGATTCCCCACGGCAAACAGACGGTGAAGCAGCTGATCGGCCAGAATCAGGGCGTTTCCAACATCGAGATCACCGACCCCTCCATCAAGGAGTTTGAAAAGATCGCCCGGAAATACGGCGTTGACTATGCGGTGAAGAAGGACCGCAGCAGCTCCCCGCCCAAGTACCTGATCTTTTTCAAAGGCCGCGATGCGGATGCCCTGACCGCTGCCTTTACCGAGTACACCGGCAAGAAGGTCAGAAAGGCGCAGAAAACAGAGCGTCCGTCCGTGCTGGCAAAGCTGAGCCAGTTCAAAGAGCTGGTGAAACACGCCGTCGTGGACCGGAACAAGCGGAAGGAGCTGGAACGATGAAGATGAAAAAGCAACTTGACATCAAAAAGCTCCTTTTGCTGAATATGCCCTATATCCTGATGGGGCTGTTCGCAACCAACTTCGGTGAAGGATGGCGGATGGCCGTGGGTGCGGACGCTTCGGCAAAAATGCTTTCGTTCTTCTCCACGCTGCCGGTGGCGCTGGCCAGCTGGTGGCCCAGCCTGCACCCTTTGGACCTGCTGGTGGGGCTGTGCTGCGGCGCTGGCCTGCGATTGGCCGTGTATCTCAAAAGCAAGAACGCCAAGAAGTACCGGCACGGTATGGAGTACGGCTCTGCCCGATGGAGTGCATAATTTTAAGTGTAAAGGAAGCCTATATGGACGCACAGGAGGTTATGCACATGACTGATTATAGTAAAATTACAGCCC
>JAAZLO010000137.1 GCA_012689375.1 Bacillota bacterium
GCTTTTTCGAAAGCCTCCGTATTAAGGGTGATACCATCGGGTTTCCCCCCAAAATCTAGTAGGTTTACTCTATATTTCGGGAAAATAGGTATTTCGATTCTCGGCATCTCGAAGGACAGGTCTTCGTATAGATATTTATATTTGTAAGGCAATTTATCCGCAGCGCTATGACTACAAGATAACATTAGGAACGCGAAAAAAAGTAGTACGAAATTTTGTTTCATTAGTTCATTTTTTTAAAAATATTCTGTAAGACATAATCCGTTTAAATTAGTACTCTTCTCGAGTACTAATTTAAACGGATTATATATGTTTTTAGTTACTGTAACCAACGGGGATCGCCTGTGCCTTTTGCTTTCAGCAGTTCATTAGTCACTGTAAAGTTGCCATTGGCCGGATCTATGAAACCGGGATCCTCCTGTGTGGCCGAGTCATCGTAGAATTTCGAAGAACTTCCCTATGCCGAGAAGAGGTTCGGGGCATTGAAGAAATTGTTTCCGCCGAAGGTGGGTGAAGGATCGGTGTTGTTCTGGTTGGTGAAGATACAGCTCGTCTCCGCCACGATGTTGTTGGTGAAGGTGATCTTGTTCTCCTTGAACCGTACATAGAACAACCGTTTGGAGGGACTGTTGCAGACACCGTAGAGGGTGTTGTGATCCACCAGGATGGTTGAGGTCATTCCCGGGAATGCTGATGATGCGTCATCATAACGGATCAGATCTCGTCCTGCAGCACTGTTGTAGATGGTGTTGTTGGTGAGCGTCAAGCTGTTGAATGCACCCTTGCGGGAATCCATAAAGTCTCCGCCGTCACACTGGATATTGTAGATCAGGTTGTTGTGGTAGGTGATTGATTCCACAAGTGATGCTACGTTCAGGTAATAGACACCCTTCACGTAATCTTTGATTTCGCATCCCTCCACGGTAAGGGCATTGTAGGTCACATCAGCCGTATTAAAGACAATGCTCTGTCCCTGTAAAGCTCCGCCATCGAGGATTACATCCTTGAGCAACAATCCGGCTCCCTCTTCCAGGGAGATGTAGCCGCTCAGTACCGGCTTGTTGTAGGGATAGACACCCTTAATCTCGATGGATTTGTTCACCACAAACATGTCGCCTGTACCATAAGTGCCCGGGAAGAGGGCGAAGGCATCGCCGTCATTGGCAGCGGCCAGCAGGGCGAGGAAGTCATCTCCCGGATGAACGGCAATGGCGTTACCGATGTCAACCAATGTCATAAACTCCAGGATACCCCTGGTTTTTGCCCCATTTTTCAAGGTGACGGTATAGTTGGTCTCACTGGTAAGCCCTTCGATGGTAGCGCTACCGGCGGCAATCTCATCGGCAGTAACCGTGTGCACAATGCCTCCCGGTTCGATTTGGATGCTGGTCAATGTTCTGCCGGGTATCCAACGCAGGGTAACCGCCGTTGCCTCCACATCTCCATCCTGGAAGGGAAGAAAGATGTTCTCTGTTCCGGTCCTGAAGGTGACGCCACTCCATTTCGAGTCGGTTTTCCCTGCAGCCACAGCTTTTATACGCACTGAGTACTGCGTGTCGCCATCCAGTTCACGGATGTAGAAGGGAAGCTGATCACCTGTCACGTCGTTATAAGTTCTCACCGGCGTACC
>JAAZLO010000075.1 GCA_012689375.1 Bacillota bacterium
GGATGGAAAATAGGATATTAATAAAGAACGAACTGTACGATATCCCCGCTGTATTCAGTTACCCGGATACAGGCGGGAGATTCCCCGCGATTATTTTATGTCATGGAACAGCCTCGTGCAAAGATGAGGCCGGGAACTTGTTTGTAAGATTGGCAAAGTCTCTTATAGAAAAAGGAATCGCATCGATACGTTTTGATTTTGCCGGTTGCGGCGAAAGCCGTGCAAGCCTCCGGGATTTAACATTCTTTGGTGAAGTCAGTGATACTGAAAGGGTATATTCAAATCTTTGTCAATGCAATAACATCGATTCAAACAGAATCGGAATCCTCGGGCTCAGCCAGGGCGCCCGTGTCATGGCTGAATTTCTAGGGCGCTATCCAAAAAATATTAAGGTAGCAGTCAGCTGGTCCGGGGCTTGCCATGATAAAGAAGGCGTTTTTTCCGGGTGGTTCCGGGAATACTATGAAGAGGCGGTAAAAAACGGATACGCAAAAATACCACTGCTATGGAGAAATGACTTTATATTACCTAAAAAGTGGTTTGACGATATCAGAGGTTCCTACCCAATGAAAAACTTGTCCCTATACGAAGGCGCAATACTGGCAGTTTCAGGCACTGAGGACTTTGTAGTCCCGTATTCCCATGCTAGAGAAATAATAAATGCATGCAAAGGAAAAATCCGGGAGGCAAAGATTGTTAAGGGTGCGGATCATATTTTTAATGTCCTTCAAAAAGACAAGCCCTTTGCAGATGAAGTAATACAATATACAGCTAATTGGATTGCTACACATATTTAAGGTAACGGGGAATGGAGTTATTGTTATGCTATATATAGCAATTTAACAGTTTATGTGGCAGTAACCCGCCCCCCGTTTTATAAAAAACGTTTTATTCCGTCGGGCAGGAATCCCGGTAGAAAATCAAGAACTTTAAGTACAATAGATATTATTCAAATTTTCCCTATAATAAAACTCTCTTTTTATAATCCAAGAATCAGTAGAATTACCATGGCTCTCGTTTATGCATATCAGGGTGTTTTATTTCAATCTTGATGACGAATAATCCCAATTATTATTGGAGACCAAGGGAAGGACCAGGGGAAGGTTTTTGTGAAAAAAGGCACAGGAATATTAAGGAAAAGCCGGTTGCTCCTCATAATTATGTTGCTTCATATTTTTATAACGAACACCCCATCTGGAAATGCAGCAGAAATACAATTTACCGAGCCTGAACAGGAATATATTAACATGAATAGGGAAACTGCAATAAAGGCAGCATCCATTGACGGGGGTGCGCCTCTTCACTATAGGGATTCACGAGGTAAGATAAAAGGGATCGCTGTCGGGGTACTTAATGAAATAGAAACTATAACAGGATTGACTTTCGAATATTATTTGTACGATTCTATTACTGATGTATTAAACAGTAATCCTGACATTATTTTTGGCGTATCAAAAGAATATGCGCCTCCGGGTATCATTCTATCAAAACCATATTTAAAATCAGAGACGGTACTCTTTTATAATTCATCATTGGATGCAAGCCGCCTTGAAAACAAAAAATACGCCTCCATAGAAGGAGGTTCCCTGCCTGAGGGAATAAAAGAAGAAAACACTGTTTACTTCAATAATAGGGAAGATACCCTTTCTGCAGTAGAAACCGGAGAGGCTGATTACGGTTACGGAAACTCATACTCCTTGGCATATTATATGCTCCAAAATGACTACAAAAACATAATAACCATACCTACAGGAAAAGAAAAAAGGGAATACAAAATTGGTTTGATGAAAGAAAATGAGATCTTACTTTCTATTATTAATAAATCTATTGATGCAATCAGCGAGACCCGAATGAACACCTTAATTTTAGACACGGCATCAAAAATTGAAAGAAAGATTACGCTCCCAATGATCATCGATGCCTACTGGGTGGAGATATTAGGTATTATAGTTTTAGTTGTAATCATATTGTCAGTCAGCATCCATTCAGCCTTGCGTGCAAATAGGCAGCTCAAAATTGATATTGCCGAGATCCGGGATAAGGAGGCGCAAATAAGGCATTTAAGCTTTAACGATAGACTTACCGGGCTATATAACCGGACCTATTTCGAGGAACAATTGCAAAAAATGGGTAAAGCAAATCGACTCCCAATTTCTATAATAATCGGTGATGTAAACGGATTAAAAATGACAAATGATGCCTTTGGACATGGGGAAGGTGATAAGTTACTCAAAAGAACAGCACAGATTTTAAGGGAATCCTGTAGGCCGGGAGATATTATTTCAAGATACGGCGGCGATGAATTTGCAATTATTTTACCGGAAACCCCCTACAATTCCGTTATAAAAGTCTGTGAGAGAATAAATGAATTGTGCAAAAATGATTGCGGCGTGCAAGTTCCTACTGGTATTTCCCTTGGTTATGCTACGAAAAGCAGCGCAGAAGAGGATATCAAAAGTATTATAAAGGATGCGGAAGACATGATGTACAGGCACAAACTTACCGAAAGGAGGAATATCAGAAATTCGATTATCCGTTCTTTGGAGGCATCCCTGTACAAGAAAAATTTAGAAACAAAAGAACGCGCATCCCGGCTTGCCAAAACTGCCATAAGAATTGGAATGGAGCTTGGGTTAACCAGAAATGAGCTTAAAAATTTAGGGTTATTGGTGAGATTGCATAACATTGGAAAGATAGCAGTGGATGAACGTATTTTAAATAAACAGGGAACATTGACTGAAAAGGAACGTGCCGAAATTAAAAAACATTGCGAAATAGGATACAGAATTGCAGAATCCTCGCAAATCCTGTCAGATATTGCAGAATATATCCTGGCACATCATGAGCATTGGAATGGCCAAGGATATCCATATGGCTTAAAAGGGGAGGAAATACCTTTGCTATCCAGAATATTATCTATAGCAGACGCCTTCGACGCTATGACCAACGACAGGCCTTACCGAAAAGCCATGGATAAAAAGTCCGCTATTAACGAATTACAAAGGTGCAGCGGCAAACAGTTTGATCCCCGACTTGTAGAGATCTTTATTCCCGTAATTGAAAAATGATAAGTGACAGTCTGACGAGGTTACCGTCACATCATAAAAGTATGAGAAATAATAGTGTAATAGTAATCCCGTCAGACTGTTACTTTTACCGCCCCTATCACCTGTAGGAGGTATAATATGATCTTTGATCTTAAGGATCCTGTGAGTGGATTAACTCATATGATCGGTGCGATTCTCTCTATTCCCGGGTTAATAGTTCTTGTATATTTGGCTGCCTTTCATGCTACTACCTGGCACGTAGTTTCATTTGCTATCTTCGGGGCCAGCCTCATCCTTCTTTATACTGCAAGTGCCTTGTATCATAGTCTTTCCCTTTCTAAACAATTAACGAAGATCTTCAGACGTGTTGATCATATAATGATTTATATCCTGATTGCAGGAACGTACACCCCAATTTGCCTTGTACCATTAAGGGGGCCGTGGGGATGGAGCATTTTTGGAATTATCCTGGGTGTGGCAGTTTTAGGCATAACCATGAAAATATTCTGGATGGATGCACCCCGTTGGCTTTATACCCTGTTTTACATAGGAATGGGATGGTTAGCCATTATTGCTATTCCCCCCCTTATACGGTACATACCTGCAGGTGGGATTATCTGGCTTCTCATTGGGGGAGCCTTTTACACTATAGGTGCAGTTGTTTATATGCTTAAACGTCCTAATCCTATCCCGGAGAGATTCGGATTCCATGAAATATTCCATTTATTTGTATTAGCGGGGAGTATAAGTCACTTTTGGCTTATGTACCGCTATATATTGTGGGTTAAATAACAGGTAATAGGGGGTGGGGTTACTGTCACCTTTTTAGGCCCAAAGCAACTAGATAACCTACCCCGGCAATAATAACGATAGTTGCACCTGAGGGTAGATTCAGATTATACGAAACAACCAAACCGGCCAATATGAAAAGCATGCTTAACCCTGTGGCCAAGCCTATCATTTGATCTAGGCTACGTGTGATTAAGCCAGATATTGCTGCAGGAAGGGTAAGAAGAGCAATTACTAAAATCAGGCCCACAACCTTAATCAGGATTACTACCGTTAAAGCAATTAAACATAACAGGAGGACATAAAGAAGCTCCACAGGCAAACCCCGCAGCCGGGCATACTCCTCATCGAAACAAATTAACTTAAACTGACGGTAAAACACTATAACTGTAAGTGCAATAATCATATTAAGATATATCAATGTCCTAAGTACAGGTTTAGTAACCATTAGAATATTACCGAACAGGAAACTAGTAAGATCTACATTATAGCCCGGAGTTAACGACATAAATATAATTCCTGCCGCCATACCGACAGCCCAAAGTGCACCGATAATAGTATCCTCGTGTTGTTTCACTTTTAAATTAACCAATCCAAGGAGAACAGCGGAAAAAACAGCGGCTGCCATTGCACCGTTTAGCGGATCCGCCCCTAAATAATAGGCCGCCCCCATCCCCCCTAAAACTGTATGGGCAATCCCTCCGCTGATAAAGGTAATTCGTTTAACTACTACATAAGGACCAACCAAACCACAGGCTAGGCTTGAAAGCAAGCCTGCCAAAACTGCATTTTGCATGAAGCCGTACCCGGACAAGGCAGTAAAAAATCCCATCATTTGCTGATCATGCCCTTATCCCCATTGTCATAAAAAACATTGGTGTTCAATTATTTCTATCGGACTCTTATATAATTCCGAAATTATGTCCCTTGAAATTTCCTCGATATTATGAATTGCCAACCTCTTGTTAAGACAAGCCACTTTATTAACATATGAGGAAACAAAGCCAAGATCATGAGAAACAATAATAATTGTAATTTCCTTATTTAATTTGGCAAGCAACTCATAAATATCTTGTTCTACTCTACTATCTACACTAGAGGTAGGTTCATCAAGAACTAACAACTTCGGCCTTCCCGCTAATGCCCTGGCTATTAACACCCGTTGTTTTTGCCCGCCTGAGAGTTCCCCGTAATGATAATCAGCCAAGTCTTCAACTCCCAAGACACCCATTGTCTCCTTAGCAGCGGCGTAATCATCCCTTGAATAAAAAGGGAAAAAAGATTTTGCATTCAATCTCCCCATAAGGACCATTTCCATTGCTGAAACAGGGAAATCTTTATCAAATACCTCATGCTGGGGAACATAACCCATAAAATGCCGGGCTTTATTTACAGGCAAACCTAATACATGAATCTCCCCTTTATCCGGTCTTAACGAACCAAGAATTAAGCGAAGGAGCGTGGTCTTTCCTCCTCCGTTTGGGCCAATTATCGCCAGGAAATCCCTTTCCTTTATTTCTAAATGAATATCCTCAAGAATTAATTTAAAATCGTAAGTAAAATTAACCCCCTTTAATTGTACAGCCATACACATAAGGCTAATTCTCCTTTGCAACAACCTGGGCTATGCCGAGAAGGTTGGAAAGATAATCTTCAGCCAGTGGATCAATAGGAACTACCTTCCCGCCTATTGCCTTTGCCACGGCTGTGGCAACTTCTGTATTAAATTGGGTTTGTACAAAAATTACCTTAATCCCTTCCCTTCTTGCCAGTTCCACCAGTTCCACCAACTCTTTGGGTCCGGGTTCTCTCCCTCCAAGCTCAACCGGGATCTGCTCTAAACTATAACGATCAGCCAAATACCCCCATGCCGGATGGAAAACTATAATTTTTTTAACAGCAAGACCACAGAAAATACTCTTCAACTCCCGGTGTAATCCTTCCAATTCCCCCAAAAATGCCTCTAAATTCCTTTTATAAGACTCCTCATTCTTCGGATCGGCAGCTGATAATCCCCGGCAAATCGTTTGGCTTTGAATTTTTACCAGGAGGGGATCAAGCCAAATATGGGGATCTTTTATTCCTTGATTATCACCGCCCAAACCACCTTTGTTATAGCTGCCTTCAATTTCCCTTAATTCAATACCTTCTCCTGTATCAATCACTACAAGTCGAGGATTCAATTCCCGAATTTTATCACACCAGGCCGTCTCAAAAGGGACTCCAATACGAAAATAAAGGGAAGCCCGGGCTAAAGCCAGCATTTGCTTAGGCAAGGGTTCATAAGTGGCGGGACTTTGGCCCGGACCTACAAGTACAAAAACTTCGGCTTTATCACCGGCGATTTTTTCCACAAAGAATTTCTGAGGCAAAATACTCACAAAGACCTTCAACTTTTCTGCCTCTGATTGCCCTGATGCAAAGGACAGTCCTGAACTTAGGATAATACAACCCACTAAAATTATCAGTACAGGCAGATACCGCAAGATACAGTATTTATAGGCGCATCCCTGTTTACTCAACCTGATCCCCCTTTCTTCGGCAATTGATAAATATAAGTACTTTGTAAAAATGCCCTATAAAAAGCCTATTCATTTTCTGCACTACATACTATATAAAAAGAATTACAATCCTCACATTTTTCCACCCGATGATTTTGAGAAAAAACCTCCCAGTGTTTTTGCTGTTTGGTAGTAAGTATCCCTGTGCCCCGACACAAAGGGCAGGTACCTTTTAAAGCAGCAATAATTGCACTGCGTATAAATTCAGAACGGTTTGGGATTCCCTCCATTGCCTTATTCAAAGTCTCATCAACTTTGAAAGTGATGACCTCCTGTTTTTTTCTTTCATCCACCGTGTTCCCCCCTCGTCCAATCACAACGGAAAGCCGAAATCAGCAACTCTGTAATCCTTAACGTATTACAATGTATTACCTATGTCAAGAAGAAACTTTATCGACCAAGAATATACTCATAACATCCCATAACCATTTCACCACTTCCCCTAAACCTTTTAGGCTTTTATGCGATATAACATATAGCATAGGAGACATATCCCCAAAAACCGGTCTGGTACGGAAAATACAGCAGGATTATAAATACGATATTACAAATCAGGGGTTGATATTTAGAACATGTCGGGAAAAAACAATGTTGTACAGGAATTAGAAAAACCCTTGCTTTGGAATTCACTTTTTACAAAAGCCTTAACCGGGGAATTTAATTCTATCCAGGAGCAATTCTGTTTTGTTCTAGATGAGCTCATACGGCTTACAAAAAGTAAATCCGGCTATATTTACTTATATGATGAAATGATAGACACGCTTACCCTAAGGGTCTCATCTGGATGTATAATAACGGATAAATCCCAAGCCCATACCGGGCAAGAAAAATGCCAATTCAAAAGAATGGACATATGGAAGGAAGCTATCGATAGAAAAAGGATTATAACAAATAGGGATCTTGAAAAACCTAAGAAAGGTATGGAATCCATAAGGTTCATGGTGGTTCCCATTATAGTGAACAATAAAATAGTGGGAATTGTAGGCCTAGCCAATAAAGAAAATGATTATAACAGCCGTGACTCTCACCAAATTATTGCACTCATAACCGGGTTATGGAATACAGCAAAAAAACACGAAAAAGAAATGAAATTGGGAAAAGCAGTTTCCTCGTTAAGAAAAAAGGAAACCCAATTGCGAGTAATTTTAGAGTCAACTACAGACGCAATTTTCGGGATGGATAATAATATGAATTGTGTTTTTTGTAACAGGAGCTTTCTAGAGGTAACAGGATACAAGCACCAAAATGAATTGATTGGTAAAAACATGCACAATATGATTCATCACAGCCGTAGAGACGGGACCCCTATACTACCTACCCAATGTCGAATTTGTAAAGCATTTTCCGCAGGAGAGGAAATACGAATTAGTGAAGAAACACTTTGGCGGGCAGACGGGACTAGTTTTTTTGCACAATTATTCGCCACCCCTTGGTACAAAGACGAAAAAATTGCCGGCGCAGTAATTACATTAACTGATATTACGAAACAGGGAAAATCAAAATATGAAATAAAGCATTCGGGTTATTACGATCCTTTGACTGGCCTTTATAACCGCTTATTTTTTCGTGCAGAGCACTATCGGCTGGATATCCCCGAAAATCTTCCTATTTCAATTATTGTAGGAGATATCAACGGTCTTAAACTGATCAATGATACTTTTGGGCATATCGCCGGGGATACCCTTTTGAGAAAAGCAGCGATAGCACTGAAAAGAACATGCAAGGACAACCATATAATTGCCCGCACAGGCGGGGATGAATTTATGATACTTTTACCGAAAACAACAGCAGAAGAAGGGGAGAAAATTATTTCCCGAATCAAGGATGAATTCTCGAGGGAAAACATCTTAGGCATTAAAGGCAGTATTTCAATGGGGTGTGATGCAAAGGTTTCCCACGATCAGGATATTGCAGAGACCATTAAAAATGCCGAAAATAAAATGTACACAGAAAAAACGTTAAACCGCCATATCGTTAATGAATCATTCTTCAACGCAATTATAGGAAGACTTCACAGCAATCCTGAAGAAAGGGGGCATTCGAAAAATGTCAGTACTCTCTCCCGAAAGATCGGGGAAGCAATAAATCTGCCGACCGGGGAAATTAGAAAATTAAAGGAAGCAGGGTTCTTTCATGACATTGGAAAAATTGTTTTAGATGAGTACATTTTTAAGGAAACTGACCTACTGACAGAGCAAGAAATAAAAAAGTTCAGGCTACACCCTGTAATAGGGTACAGGGTACTAAATTCCTTTGATAATACGATAAACCTTACAGAATATGTTTTGGCTCATCACGAAAATTGGGACGGATCCGGCTACCCCAAAGGCCTAAAAAAGGAAGAAATCCCTGTACACGCAAGAATAATCCGAATAGCGGACAGTTTTGATCTTTTAACAAATAAGCTACAAAGCAATCCCCTGAATATAGGGGATGCAATTCAGAAAATCAGAACACAAGCCGGAACCGAACTAGATCCGAATATCACCGAAATATTTGTTAATATAATGCTGGATAGGTAAGTAGAGACTTAATTACTAAGGTGTAATATTCAGTTTTTTAGCATCTCCATTTTAAGACAGCGCCTTCATTCGCCGATGATGCCAGCTTTGAATAAAAATATAAATAGCCTTTGTTTACCTTGGGTTCAGGTAGTTTAAATTCTTTTTGTCTCCTTGTAAACTCCTCATCACTGATTTCAGCCTTTAATATATTGTTTTCGATATCAATTTCAATGATATCACCGTCTTCCAATAGCGCTATAGGTCCACTCTCTGCAGCCTCAGGGGAAATATGACCAATAGCAGGCCCTCTTGTGGCACCGGAAAACCGCCCGTCAGTAATAATTGCAACATCTTTATCCAATCCCATGCCTACCAATGCAGACGTTGCAATAAGCATCTCCCTCATCCCGGGCCCTCCCTTAGGACCTTCATACCGTATTACAACGACATCACCTTTCTTGATTTTATTTGAATATATTGCCTCTTGAGCATGTTCCTCAAAATCAAAAACTCTGGCCGGGCCTTTATGCTTCCACATTTCAGGTGCAACAGCCGTTCTTTTTACTACAGCACCGCCAGGTGCGATATTACCCTTTAATACTGCGATCCCACCCATTTGGTGCCACGGATTGGTTATATCCCTTATTACATCCCTGTTTTTTACCTTTGAATCCTTAATATTTTCCCCAAGAACCTTACCTGTGACTGTGAGCTCGCCAAGATTTATCAAATCCTTTTTCACCAATTCTTTTATAACTGCAGATACTCCCCCTGCCTCGTACAAATCCTCCAAATGAAATGGACCACCTGGGCTCATATTGCATAGATGAGGTGTAGAATCACTGATTTGGTTGAATAACCCTAAATCCAGCGTCAGCCCAGCTTCATAGGCTATCGCAGGCAGATGTAAAGCCGTATTACTGGAACCGCCTAAAGCCATATCCACGACTATCGCATTTTCTAGGCTTTTCTTGTTAATGATATCAAGAGGTTTTATACCTTTATCCAATAAACTCATGATTTGCATCCCGGTTTTTTTCGCCAACCGTATCCTTTCGGCATATACAGCAGGAATTGTACCATTACCGGGAAGAGCCATGCCTAGAGCCTCACTTAAACAGTTCATGGTGTTCGCGGTAAACATCCCGGAACACGAACCCCACGTAGGGCAACTAAGGTTTTCCATTTCAATAAGTTCATCTGCATCTATATCACCTGCTGCATACCGCCCTTGGCATTCACCTACAGTACTCACGTCTATAGGCTCGCCTTTATATTTCCCTGCAAGCATTGGCCCTCCGCTAATTAATATTGCAGGTATATTCAACCTTATTGCTGCCATGAGCATACCTGGGGTTATTTTATCGCAATTAGATACAAGGACAATACCATCAAACCTATGTCCTTCAACCATCATTTCTATAGAATCAGCTATATGCTCCCTGCTGGGCAAAGGATACCTCATACCACAATGTCCCATTGCAATACCGTCACAAATACCTATAGTCGGGAATTCCACGGGGGTCCCCCCGCCAATTCTTACCCCGCTTTTAACAGCCTCAGTTATCATATCCAGATGCAAATGCCCGGGGACTATCTCATTATATGCGTTAGCAATCCCAATTAGTGGCCTTGATATTTCTTCATCACAGTAACCTAATGCCTTTAGCAGTGATCTATGCCACGCTTTATAATAACCCCTTTTTATATCATTGCTTCTCATATCTCTTCTCTACTTTCCCGATTTTTGTGATAATTGATAGGCCACGTCAATAATCATATCCTCCTGACCACCTACCATACGGCGCTTTCCTAATTCAAGCAGTATATCCCTGGGATCAAGATTAAACCTTTTTGCAGCTCTTTCCGTGTGAATTAGGAAGCTTGAATATACACCTGCATACCCTAAAGTCAATGAGCTTTTATCAATAACTTGCGGACGCCTCATAATGGGTTGTACGATTTCCTCCGCTGCATCCATTGTTTTATAAAGATCCGCGCCTACTGTGTATCCCTGCCTCTTTAAAATTGCAACTAAAACCTCAGTCTGGGCATTACCTGAGCCCGCTCCCAATCCACGTAGAGATCCGTCTAAATATGTTGCGCCGCCTTCTAAGGCGGCTATACTGTTCGCCGCCGAGAGGCCTAAATTATTATGAGCGTGGAAACCAATAGGCACACTTATGGAACCGACTAACGCCTCTGTTTTTTCTTTCACTTCTGCAGGCAACATCGCACCTGCAGAATCCGCCATATAAATTATATCCGCACCATACGATTCAAACAGCTTTGCCTGTTCAACTATTTTTTTCTTCCCTGCCATATGTGACATCATTAAAAAACCGAATGCCGTTAAACCCATGTCCTTACACATTTTTATATGCTGCTCACCTATATCCGCCTCTGTCACATGTGTAGCTATCCTGGCAGCCTTTACCCCTGTTTTATAGGCTGTTTTCAAGTCTTCCACAGTACCGATTCCGGGAATCAAAAGCACGGTGAGCTTGCTTTCATTTCCAATGACGCTTGCTGCAGCCCCAAGTACTTCTTCATCTCCGAATAAAGACCACCCGTAGTTCTGTGAGGATCCACTGAGGCCGTCTCCATGGCCTATTTCTATAAAATCAATCCCGGATTCGTCTAACCCTTTTACTATGTCCTTTATATTATCCAAGGTAAATTCATGCAAAACAGCGTGGCTGCCGTCCCTTAGTGTAGTATCCACCAGGTGAATTCTTTTCTTTACATCTCCTACCTGCATCTATGCTACCTCTTTTCCTAGGATTTTCGCAGCCAGCCTTTCTCCGGTGGCTACTGCAGCAGAAGTCATAATATCCAGGTTGCCTGCATATCCAGGAAGATAATCCCCTTCACCTTCCACCTCAATAATTACTGTAACTAAATCATCCTGGAAAAGGGGAGGGACTCTTAACCTGTATCCAGGAACATACGATTGAATTTGTTTAACCATATCCAATATGGATTTTGTTATACCTTCCTGATCCTGTTTTTTCACTTTCGTATAAATCGTGTTTGTCATTATTATCGGCGGTTCCGCAGGATTAAGAATAATAATTGCCTTACCTTTTTTTGCGCCACCCAATTCGCATATGGCACCTGCTGTGGTTTGAGTAAACTCATCAATGTTTTGTCTTGTACCGGGTCCTGCACTTTTGCTGGCAATACAAGCCACTATCTCAGCATATTCCACCGGTACTACTCTATGTACAGCATATACAATGGGGACGGTGGATTGTCCGCCACATGTAACTAAGTTCAGATTCGGCTCTTGTGCCATTTTATCTATGTTAACTGAAGGTATAACATAGGGGCCTATGGCTGCAGGAGTTAAATCTAATGCAATTTTACCTGCCTCCTTAAGAAGTGGTGCATTATATAAATGAGGTCCTGCACTTGTGGCATCAAAAACTATTTTAACTTCTTTGTCATTCAACACAGGATCCAGACCATCTATGGTTGTGTTAACACCGAAAGATTTAGCGATCTTTATTCCTTCGGATTCCTTTATTCCTACTACCCAAGTAAGTTCCATGTACTTGCTTCTTCTTATTTTATAAAGAAGATCCGTCCCTATATTTCCAGGCCCTATAATAGCGACTCTTACCTTACCCAAGGTTCAACCCTCCTACGTACCGTCTTATATAAACCCGACCTCAACGGTTCCGAGTCTGTCAAAAGAAACACGAAAAACATCATTTTTATTGACATCTACTGCCGCTGTAATGGCACCGGATAGGATTATCTCCCCTGCTTTAAGTGATATTCCGAATTCCGCAAGCTTGTTTACAAGCCATGCAACAGAAGCCACAGGGTTATCCAAAACTTCTATACCTGCACCTGAATTAATGAGATCCCCGTCTTTAGTGATATACATCCCTATATTTAATAAGTCAAAGTCCTTGATATTATGCATTCTGTCACCTAATACAAACAACGCACTCGATGCATTGTCAGCTATCGTATCCTCTATTTTAATCTTCCAATCCGCTATTCTGCTGTCTATTATCTCAATTGCAGGCATAATCCCTTCGGTTGCTTTATAAACATCGGTGACTGATACATCAGGACCTTTTAGATCTTCCCTCAATACGAAGGCTATTTCTCCTTCTATTTTTGGATATATAAGATCCCCGTACCGAACCCGGCTACGATTTTGAATCATCATATCGTTTAGGAGATGTCCATAATCAGGTTCATTCACATTAAGCAAACTTTGCATACCGAAGCTTGTGAGACCGATTTTCTTCCCGATTATTCTCTTTTTCTTTTTCATTTCATACTCAATAATTTTTAATTGGATATCATATGCCCCAGCTATATCAATCCCCGGTATAATTTGGGTAATAGGCTCTATGGGTTTTGCATCTTGTTTAGCCTTTATCAGCCTTCGCGCAATACTATCCAAATCCAAAATTCCCACCCCGCTTTACAGAAGCAGTTTCATTCCCAACATCTCGGTAAATAAAACCATATTTAATTTATACCAACTAACTTTTATTACCGTCTGCGTAATGTAAAACAAGATCTTTCCTGATTTCATCTCTGTCAAGAATAGCCGTTATAGCGCCGTTATACAGGATCATAATTCTGTGAGAAATCCGACAGATCTCATCGAGATCGGAAGATGTATAAATGAAAGAATCGCCGTTTGAGGCTAATTCATTCATAAGATCATAAATTTCAAACTTTGCGCCTATATCAATTCCTTTTGTACCCTCATCTATAAGGTACAGTAGAGCTTCAGCCACGCGGCATCTTGCGAACATTATCTTTTGTTTATTCCCGCCGCTCAAATACGCTATTTCATTTTCAATGCTTTCCGCCATCACATCAAATTCATCTTTAATTTGATAGTATTTTTTTTCTTCTTGCTTAAAATCGATAAGGAGGTTATTTTTGCAGAGATTCTTTTCCAAAGAGGACATGAATAAATTATCCCTTATAGGTCTGCAGTCAAATACCCCCTCAGATCTGTCTTCCGGGACAAAACTTATACCCTCATTTAATCGTTCAGCAGGAGTTAATTTCAGGACATCTTTTCCTCTGAATTCGACAGTCCCTGAGTCAGCCGGCATTAACCCAAATAACGTAGTTAATAATTCAGTCCGTCCTGCACCCCTTAACCCGTACACACCTAATATTTCACCTTTATGGACATCAAAGCTTATGTCCCTCAATTTTTCGTTTGATAGATCACGGACCTTCAGCACTACATCAGAAGGCCTGAATTCTTTCTTGCTAACCGCCTCAGATTCATCTTTCAAATCCCTCCCGGCTATAACTTCTTTTAGTTGCATGGAGGTTAAATCACTGATGTCTCCCTCAAGCACTATTTCACCGTCTCGGATAACAATTACGGAATCGCATATTTCAAAGACTTCATCAATTTCATGGGAAATATATATGAAGGACATGCCTCTTTTCTTTTCTTCCCTTATAAGATCGAATATAGTTTCAAGTTCATATTTGGAAAGAGCAGCCCCCACCTCATCCAAAGCAACGATTCTCGCACCTGTGGATAATACTTCCCGGATAGTTAAAATCAGTTGTTTTTCTGATACCTTAAGGTACCGCGAAGGGATTGTAGGATCCAAGGCTATATTAAGCCTCTTTAGTTTTTTGCTCGCCGTCTTATTGATTTCTTCCCAGTTGACTGATTTGAAGTTATATTTTAATTCCTTTTCCCTCAATGCAATATTTTCCGCAATGCTTAGATCGTCCATCAGGTAGGGTTCCTGTGATACAAACCGAAACCCCAGGTTCTCCGAATCCTGAACATTATTTATATCAACTTTTTTACCAAAGTAATATATATCCCCGGCAGTTTTTTTAATCATGCCCGCCAATATGTTAATCAGTGTACTTTTGCCTGACCCGTTTTTTCCCAAAAGCCCAATAACCTGACCTTTTTTCAGTTTAAAATCGACCCTATTTAACGCCAGGGTACCCGGGTACATTTTTACAAGATCTTTTGCGTAAATTGCATAATCAGAGTTATTTGAGATTGGGCTCATTTGCTTTCCTCCCGTTAAGAGAATATTCAAGCGATACCCGGGAAAAGGCAGGGCCGTGGATTATTGCCTTTTCCCTCAGCCGATTATTCCACATCTATGGCAACAGCCCTTGTAAAGCATCCTCCGGCATTCTGTAAAAGTATTGGCAACCAACAGAACAACCATCGCTTAGTACCGAATTTCACTATTTCCTCGAGGTTTAATTCTTCGACTATCATTATGTTTGCACGAAGAAGTGTCTGATGGACTACAGGCCCGCCCGCAGGGAATCCATAGCTTTCAATACCGATTGTGTCACATCCGATTACTTTTACTTTGCGTTCTACCATCCATTCCGCTCCGGTTTTATCAATTGCAGGCCAATCATATAAATACTTTCTGTTAAACCCGTAGTACTGCCCGTAGCCTGTCCTCAGCGCGACAATATCCCCTTCTTTAACATGTGCACCTGCTTTATCCAGATCATCGTAAGTGATAAACTCCTTATCCTTTTTCCCTGGGACATCTACGACCACACCTTCGCCTACCCAAGTACCCGCAGGGACCTTATCCATAGGTGATCCGTCTTCAAAAAAATGAAGAGGTGTATCCGCATGAGTAGCTACATGAGTAAGGGAGGTAACCCTCTCAACAGTTGCCATATCCTGGGGCTTAAACATAAACTTCTCAACCTTTGTCAGTTCAAACCCGGGCCAACCTGGGCAATTGTGGTACAAAGGCCTTGATAAATCATAAACTTTCTTGATTTTCATTTTATCCTCCTTCTCCCAGTTTTGAGTCCCTGAATTATTTCCCGGCGGTAAACCCTCCGTCTACGGTATACATGGCACCTGTGATAAAGGAAGCCTCGTCAGATGCTAAGAATAATGTAACCGGCGATACCTCACTGGGCATACCCAGCCTTTTCATGGGCTCCGCGTCTATAAAGCCTTGTATAACCGCATCAGGATCATCTGTTGATTCTGCATAATCCCTTGGCATAGGTGTATCAATAGTGCCTGGACATACTGCATTGACCCGGATATTAGAAGTGGCAAGCTCAAGAGCTAACCCCCTAACCATATTTGCGATAGCCGCCTTTGTTGAACAGTACAAAGACATATTGGGATGAGCAATTAAACCTGACATGGAAGACATGGCTACAATATTTCCAAACCCTTGTTTGAGCATTTGGGTGGTTGCTTTACGTAACACATAGTAATTACCTTTTACATTTATATCCACTATCATATTTACACTTTCGTTTGTTGTTTCAGTTATTGGATTTACGTAAGTCATTGAAGCGTTTGAAACTACAACATCTACCTTCCCGTATTTCTCAACAACCCAATCTATCAGACTGTCAACCTGCTCAGGCTTACTTATATCAGCAGTTTTATAAACAGCGCTTCCGCCGTCCTTGATAATTTCATCCACTGTCTCTTTCAGCGGTTGATCCCGCCTTCCTGAAATGACAACTATTGCGCCTTCCTTTGCAAAATCTAATGCACACGCCTTACCAATCCCGGTCCCGCCGCCTGTAATTACAACAACCTTGTCGGTAAACCTATCTTTCCTGGCCATCCTAAACCTCCTATATAGTCCCAGTGACCCATTCTTCGGCATTACGTGGAATGAGCCACTGGGTTCTTAAGTTTTCTTCTTATCCTGCTAACCTTGATATTTTAAGGTTTTGTCAGAAGCCATAATCCGCAACTTTTGTAGTAATATTTGACCACAACACGGGATCATCCACATTGGTCTTATCTACAATTACATAGTTTGTTTTTATCCATATATGCCCGAATTCTTCAGTAGTATCTATTACCTCTGCAGGGGCCCAGTTAGTCGGGGGTGTTATCAGATCCATCCCCGGTATTTTCACCTCAATATTCAAATCCTCGGCATTTATAATATCGCCGGGCTTCGGAAGTGCTGCTTCGCCTTCCTGTAAATATTTTGCAAGATAGTAACCGGTAATAGCACTATAGGCCAAAACAGGTTGATCAACGGCAAAGTCTACAATACCTTCCCTTATTGCATCATTAATGACATCAGGCGCTGTATCTACACCGGCACATATAATATGTTTTTCGTGTCCTGCAGGATATGCCATGTTCTCCCTTTTCAGTGCATTTACCATGCCGATGAATTCAAGCATTCCCACGGATATTACAGCATCAGTCTGAGGCAAAGTCCTCAGTAGGGTTGCAGTTCGTGTAGTACCTTTTTCAGCAGTCATACCTGTATCAAACGAACGAATTTCTATTTCAGGGTACTGCTCAAAAACACTGATGATTGCCTCTGATCTTTCTATATGTTCAGGAGCCCTGGAATCCCCTAACCCCAGGATAATCGTGCCTTTTGGACTTCCGTTCTTTTCTATCAACATTTCCACTACTCTTTCGGCCAGACCTGCGCAGGCCGCTTCACTATCGTACTTAACACTAAACAAGGCCTCCGGTGCATAGCCGGCTTCGTTGTTTGCAAAAGCAACAGGTATACCCGCCTTTACCAAGGCTCTGACACCGGGCAGTATCTCTTCACCGCCTAACGGCGCGGCAATTACACCGTCTAATTCCGCATCTCTTGCCCATGCCAAAAGTATCGTGTTATACCTTTTTGTATCCCATTGTGCATTTTGTACCATTACTTTGGCCCCTTGGGCTTCCAGATACCATTTACCTCCCGCGGTAAACGGATCCCACCATAAGCATCCTGTATGGAACGGTAGAATACCTATTGTCATATCCTCAATTTGGATGGGTTGAGAGCTATCTGCATAGCCGGTCAAAGGGACAATCGAAAGAAAGGTGCACACTAACACTACCAAAAGTACACTCCGCTTTATTTTCATACTTCAAGCTCCTCCCTTTTAATTTAGGTAAGATTTCGGACGCTCCAAACAGATTCAACCTGCTGTTTAATCCCCCCTTGTTTCTAAATAGCTTCTATTTCGGCCCTCTCTTTTTCTATCCTTCTTTCCGATTCCTTCGCTAAGACATGACCCTTGAGTCTTCCCTGGTATGTGTTTAACACAACAGCAATTGCAAGAATAATTCCTGTTATAGGCTCTCTCCATGTAGCACGTGTTTTAAGCATAGTTA
The DNA here is from genome assembly GCA_012689375.1 of Bacillota bacterium. Classification (GTDB taxonomy): domain Bacteria; phylum Bacillota; class SHA-98; order UBA4971; family UBA4971; genus UBA4971. The sequence continues at coordinate 18,023 of JAAZLO010000075.1, forward strand.
ATCCGATTTCCATAATACCCAAGAATACTATACCGCCGAAAACACCACTTATTTTCCCTGAACCTCCGGCTATGGCAACACCGCCCAGAATTGCTCCGGCAAAAGTTAGGAATAAATCCGGCTGAGCCATATCCATCGTTACGCAACTCATGTAACCTGTATACATAATCCCTGCAACAGCCGATATAAAACCACTGATTGCAAAGACTTTAACCAAAGTGTTCTCTACGTTTATTCCACATGTTTTTGCTGCGATTCTGTTACTGCCTATAGCAAAAATCTGCCTCCCCAGGGTCGTCCTTGTTAATATTATGTGGATAATAATTGCTGCGATTATTAAAGCAACTACAGAGACAGGCAAAATTGAATCCCCCACAAATCCTCCACCGAAAGATAAGTACTGCCTTGGAAGTTTAAACATTGTCCGTCCACCGATTATCAACATTAGCCCATAAAACAACACATGACTGGCAAGAGTCTGTAAGAATGGGTTTATATTTAATTTACCTACCATAAATCCGTTATATATACCGATAAGCGTACCGGTGGCAAGACTAATTATTACAAGTATCAGCCATGGCGTTCCAGGAAACCAGAACTCATAGAATGCCGCAACTACTGTGGCTGAAAAGCCTGCAATAGCCCCTACTGACATATCAAAATTACCGCTTATCAGTACTATCGCCTGGGCAAATATTAAAAACCCCAACATGGAAACGGAATATATCATTGATACTATGTTCTTTGGTAGGATGAGTTTTGGTTCAATTAGTAGGAAGATAATGAAAAGAATCAGATTTATAACCCATATCATATTATCTATAATCGCCAGACTGAATTTTTTCGACATTCCTCGGTCCTCCCGGTTTCTCTGTTTCGCTTGCCAACTCAGACAGGTAGGTCGTCAGATAAAAACCCTGAAACACTAAGCAATATTATGATCTTTTTTAACCTGCTGAAGTGTTTTAGGGTTTTCCAATATGTCAATAATGTAACCTACCGCTAAACCTGCGGCAATGGATATTGTACATACACCTTTTGCTAAACATCCTCTTTCCTTTTCTTCTTTGGAGAAGTCCGCTTTTGCCTCAGGATTCCACGAATCCCACCACTTTCCCCAACGTTTCCAAGTTACCGCCCTGCAGGATATACCATGGTAATCCTCTAAGAATTTCTGTCCTATGGTTTTAGAAACATTATCAAAAGCGATCCATCTATGATCTTTATCATTAAGCTGTTTTTCTCGATCTACGCCTGATGCTAGGCTTATTGCCACAGCTGCCCCTGTTAAAGCACCACAATTACCTACTCCCATATTTCCATGACCGCCTGACAACCCTACAAGGCTCTTAAAAATGGCCTCTTCAGCATCCTTATTAGTTAATTCAATTCCTTCCTCTCTTAAAGCATCAACCGTGGCTGCAAAGCAAGATTGGGCACAGCCCCAGTATTTTGTTGTGTATTCAAACCCGAGTTGTTCCGCCCGTTCTACGCATCTTTCCCTGTTTGCCATTTATATCCCCCCGTTTTCCTCATAAAGTAACGTCAGCTGTTGGTTCATGCTTTTTCCATACCCAGGATTGGTCCTCAGGATTCTTAACAAGATCCCATATCCTCTCAACGGCATATGCCGCAGCTTTCGAAATCACACAATCCTGGGGATTCCTACAACCAACTTTTTCTGCTAAGTTAAATAACTCTTTGTTTCTGCCGGGGTACTGGGAATCAAAAGACATCCCAAATCTGCTCAGCAATATATCCCTACAAATTATAGAATTAAATTCATCGATAAATTTATCACCGATACCGTCTTTTACGTTATAGTAGGATATCCACCTTTGCCATTTTCCGTCCTTTTCCTGTTCCTCCCTGCCAATCCCTGTTGCTAAACTAATTGCATAACTTGCCCCAAATACAGCCCCGCATGTCCCAATATGCATGTTCCCGCAGCCACCTGTTAAACCTATAACAGATTTAAACATTTCATTTTGAATTTCCGGCGATACCAGTTCTATGCCCTCTTCCCTTAAAGCGTCCATTACAGCGGAAAATGAGCAGTGTGCACACCCGACTAATGTACCTTGATACTCACAGGCCAGTTCCCTTGCTCGTTGAATGCATCTTTCCTTGTCTTTCATAAGGTACCCTCCCAGTGTTTAATTCTTTAATTGGTTTTATAACACTCACAGCATAGACTTACCTGCCTAATATACGACATAACCGGATACTGTCTCGCTTTTTTAAAGAAAACTAGTTGTCATATCCCATACTGGCTGAGATTTCCTTGTTGAATCGTACTATATCCTTAACAATATCCTGTATCTTTTCGTCAGTCATCCGCATTGCCGGCCCCGCTACGCTGGTGGCAGCTATAACTTTCCCATTAATATCCCATATGGGTGCAGCTACACATTTTAAGCCTTCCTCAATCTCCTCATCATCTGTTGCATAGCCTTGATCCCTTATCTTTTCTAACTCCTTGAAAAGGACATTATGATCTGTAATTGTTTTCTCTGTATATTTTTTCAGCCCCTGTTTTCTTAAAATTTCCTCGATATTGTCTGCTTTCTCATACGCAAGTAATGCCTTACCCACACCTGTACAGTGCATTGGAAGACGCTTGCCGATATTGGAACATATTCTTATGGATCTATGGCTTTCAACTTTGTCTATATATATAACTTCAACTCCGTCAGGGACTACTAAATGTGCAGTTTCTTGATGGATTTCCACCAACTTTTCTAAATAGGGCCTTGCAATATTTCGTAAATCTAACTCCTCGAAGACTTTACTTCCTAATTGAAACAACTTTAAAGTAAGTTGGTACTTGTCGGTTTTTTTATTCTGACAAACGTAGTCCTCATATTCCAAGGTCCTCAAAAGGCCGAATACCGTGCTTTTATTTAAATCTACAATTCTACTTAACTCAGATACCCCCAATGCTCCCTCCTTACTTAAGATACTGATTATTTTTAGTGCTCTGCGTACTGACTGAACTATATAATATGGTTCATGCGCCTTCATAAGTTGCTCCTTAGCTAATTTCATTCCCTCTGAGAGAAGGGTTACCGATATTCGCGCCAGGTACAACCATACCCGTAAATATATATTCGTACCTTTGCGCGTAGATGTTACCTTCTACTGAAGGTTTAAAATTGATCATTCTTTGATAGGAATACTTTGTTCGGCATTGACGAACATCGTTTTCATCTATAAATATATTCTATATCATCCCTAAAAACCCTCCTTATGGATAACATTCAATTCATTAGGAGAACGAAAAATCCTAAAGGGTTTTTTCTTATTTTGTCGAATATTAAGACTATATGTTTATGTTTAATGCTTTTGATGGAACCGTTTGCTTCACGATCGGGGTTAAGCAGAGATTAAACAGTTAAATTATGTTTATGGATTTATTTCCCTTTCACCTCTGCATACCCTTAAACTATGTCAAAAAAGAAGTATATGACAACCGGTTTATATCACAGGCATCGGGAAATAACTGAATACCCCTCCCGCAGTTACCATCGACATATTTAGTTAAAAGTGTAAGTTATCGTAATGGAGCAACTATAAATCAAATAAAGCAGCAATATTCCCAGACATGGGGGGATCCAAAATGATTAACTGTGTAATTAATGAGCTGCTGGATAATGAATATCCAGGCAGGTTATCTCAATATACAATGATTTTTGTTTTAGCCGGGTTCCTGGACGCACAGGACCCAAGAACATCCAAGCATTCCCGGAGGGTAAGTATTTATAGTTCAGTCATCGGATGTAGGCTTAATCTGTCTGACGAAGATAAATCAACCCTTAGATTAGCAGGCCTTCTTCATGATATCGGAAAAATCGGTGTGCAAAGGGCACTTCTTCATAAACCGGACAGGCTCACGCCCGATGAAATTAATGAAATAAGAAAGCATGCAATGTTCGGATATAAAATTCTCGCAGAGGTACCTGAACTGGCGAATGTGGCAAATTTTGTTCTTTACCACCATGAACGTATTGACGGCAAGGGCTACCCGCACGGCCTCGCCGGGAAAAAAATACCCTTGGTTTCAAGAATAATCTGCGTGGCTGACAGTTTTGATGCAATGGTTTCTTCCCGCCAGTATAAACCGATAATTTCACCATATGAGGCTTTGGAAGAATTGAAAACGTGTTCCGGTACACAGTTTGATCCTGAAATAGTAAAAATTTTTGGGTTGTATCTTAAGGATAAAGGCTTCAATCTGTCTGAGATAAGCCCCTTCTAAAATTTTATAGATTATAGACGAATAGGAAGATAAGACCTTTATTATAATTAAAACCCGGCAGGAGGTCACATTCTAGGCATGTCTAAAACGGATAGCAATGAGCGAAACCGGAAAAGGACATTTTTCCGGTATGCCCTTCTTGTAGATGTACTAACTAAAGAATTCAATTCTTCCCAAGAACAACTCGATTACGCCCTTAACCAATCCCTGAAATTAACTGAAAGCGAATTCGGCTATATTTACTTATATAACGAGAAGGATCAGGTATTTACTTTAAATTCCTGGTCTGAGGATGTTATGGATGAATGTAAGATTACAAAAAAACAAACAGTTTACCAATTGGAAAAAACGGGTATATGGGGGGAAGCTGTAAGACAAAGGAAGCCGATAATAGTGAATGATTTTAAGAAACCCCACCCATTTAAAAAAGGATACCCCGAAGGTCATGTAAAATTGCTGAAGTACATGACAGTTCCAATAATAATTGACGGTAAAATCATGGCAGTTATCGGGTTAGCTAACAAGGAAGATGATTACGACGATACTGATATACATCATATTACTGCGCTTATGACAGGTGTGTGGCACGCCAAAGAAAGGCGAGAAAGAGAAATTGAATTAGAGAAGGTCCTTTATCATTGTAAAGAACACAAGGATCGGTTACAACTCATTTTAGATTCAACAGTGGAAGCTATTTTTGGAATTGACAATAACGGTAACTGCACTTTTTGTAATGCAAGTTTCCTGAAAATAATGGGTTACAAACATCAGAACGAACTAATCGGAAAAAATATGCATTATAAAATACATCATAGTAATGAAGACGGAACACCTTTATCTTCCGGCGAATGTGAAGTCTGTAAGGCGTTTACTTCAGGGAAAGGATCACAAATTGATGATATAATGCTTTGGCGGGCGGACGGGACAGGTTTTTATGCACAATTATCCTCATACCCTAAATATAAAGAAGGTAAAATCGTCGGCGGAGTTATAACTTTCACTGATATAACCGAAAGGAAAAAGGCTGAGGACAATATAAGATATCTAAGCTATCATGATCCTCTTACCGGTCTTTATAACCGTATGTTTTTTCGGGAAGAACGCAAACGAATGGATGTTGAAAAAAACCTTCCAATCTCAATCATCGTCGGTGATCTAAACGGTCTTAAATTAATAAATGATGTTTTTGGTCATGTAACAGGGGACAGGCTTTTGAGAAAAGCCTCGAAAGTCTTGAAAAGGGTATGTAGAAAAAATGAAGTTATTTCTCGTATAGGTGGTGGGGATGAATTTGCAATTCTTCTCCCAAAAACAACGTTAAAAGAAGCGGAAGGGATTATTTCAAGAATAAAACGGGAGTTTTCAAAGGAAACAATCCTGGCCTTCAGAGGTAGCATTGCAGTGGGATGTGATACGAAAACATCCATGGATCAGGATATTTTGGTTACCATGAAAAACGCAGAAAACAAAATGTATTTAGAAAAGACATTAAACCGGGATGATGTCAGCATGGTATTTCTTAGAGCGATAATAGGAAGACTCCATAAAAACAGTCCGAAAGAAAAAGAACATTCGAAAAATGTGAGCGAGCTCTCAGCAAAAGTCGGAAAGAGAATGGGACTGCCGGAAGAAGAAATTAAAAGGCTTAAGGAGACAGGTTTCCTTCATGATATCGGTAAGGCTGCACTTAATGAGGATATACTGAGGGATACTGATACACTGGCGGATCAAGATACAAAAGAAGCCCGACAACACCCGGCGGTGGGATATAGAATATTAAACTTGTTTGACAGTACACTGGATCTAGCCGAGATTGTCCTGGCCCACCATGAAAACTGGGACGGATCCGGCTTTCCAAAAGGTCTGAAAGGCAAGGAGATCCCCAGGCCGGCAAGAATCCTTAGGATAACAAGTTGTTTTGAAGCAATGACAAATAAATACCGCGATAACGCCATTAGCAAGGAGGATGCCCTGTGGGAAATTCAAAAAGACGCCGGTACAAAATATGATCCTGATATTGTCCGAATATTTATCGAAATAATGCAAGGCACAAAGGATTGATACCGGCCCAAGGCACGAGTCTGTCAAGTTAACTGTGTAAACTCAGATTCGACTTAAATGTAAGGCGCTAATCTTTCCTCAAAAAATATGCTAAGTTGGGAGTAGATTGTCCCCCAGGATCTTATGGTTTGAGTCCATCTCCTTTCAATGTCCCGGACCGCCAGATACATGAGTTTCATCAGCGCATCCTCGGTGGGGAACAGGGACCTAGTTTTGGTTACCTTCCTTAGCGCCCTGTTAAAACTCTCAATGGGATTGGTTGTATAAATCAGTTTTCGTATTTCGGGTGTATACTTGAAAAACACCGACAACTCGGCCCAATTAGCCTCCCAAGACCTTGAAATGTGGGGATATTTTGCGTCCCATTTCCGTTTAAAACTCTCAAGGGCCTCCCTGGCGTTAGGCTCAGTGGCGGCTGTATAGACAGTCTTGAGGTCTTGGGCGACCTGCTTGCGCTCTTTCCAAGACACGAATTTCAGTGAATTTCGGATTTGATGCACTATGCATTTTTGTAATTCCGAATGCGGGAAGGCAGCTTCTATCGCCGAGGAAATGCCGGTTAAGTTGTCCACTGCGAAAATTAACACCTCTTCTACTCCTCGGTTTTTCAGTTCGTTCATCACCGTAAGCCAGTACTTGGCTGATTCTGTTTCAGAGATATAAAGCCCAAGACAAGACTTTTCACCATCAAGATTAATACCGATGACCGCATAAAGAGCCACGTTCTTAACGACGCCATCCACCCGCAGTTTGACCACCAGGGCGTCCATGAACACTATTGCATAAACGCGTTCCAAGGGCCTGGATTGCCACTCTTTGGCGTGCTCAATAACAGTATCGGTTATGTTGCTTACCGTCTCAGGGGATATCTCGTAACCATAAATGTCATAAATATGCTCTTTAATATCTCGGGTGCTCATGCCTTTAGCGTACATCGATATCACTTTATCTTCAATGCCTGAAATATCCCTTTGGCGCTTCTTTATCACTTTGGGAGTGAATTCAGATTTCCTGTCCCGTGGGACTTCAAGTTCTACGGGGCCAACAGTGGATTGCACGGTCTTTTTAGAAAAACCGTTTCGGGAATTATCTTTCCCCGCCCCTTGCCTGTGTTTCTCATAGCCGAGATGCTCGGTTATTTCACCGTCATAAAGAGCCTCGATGACGTCCTTCATAATGCCGCGCATAAGCACTTGCAGATCTTTGGTGGATTCGACACCTTCTTGCTTTAGCATTTCCCTCAGTTTCTTCCTGTCTAGTTTCAACTTTCAGTACCCTCCTGTCCCCAGTTAACA
>JAAZLO010000112.1 GCA_012689375.1 Bacillota bacterium
AGCAAGCATTTTGATTGCGAGATACAGTTTGACATATTTCATCAAACAGCAAGGGATGCAAATAAACTGGTTGATGAGTTTGAAGACTTTCTAACTATGTATACCGGCGAGATTAAAAGAGGCGGCATCCAGGAGTTTGTATTCCTGGAACAGCTAGAAGATGACCACGATTTTAGATGGCGTGAAAACTACTATGTCCGCTCTCTTGTTTATTTCGCGCGCATACAAAAAATTACCCCGATACCCATTTACACTGTTGACCAAATCACCATTGATCCATCTATCTTGGCTCTCAAAGCTAAGCTGGAGATTTAATATGGTGTTTTGCCTATACAGGAATTAATAAAGGAGGACTTTACATGAACGATTTATATCCGGCTCTTCCGGGCAGCAGAATCCACTTTAAGGATAGGCAGCTGACTTTATCTCCTGATCCAATCACAACTCAGTCGGTATTGGTCATTGGAACAGCCACAGATGGTCCTGTAATGACACCGGTATCCGTTCGTAATGCTGATGACTTAGCTATCTTTGGTAAAGCAACAGATAGCTTTGGTAATCACAACGGCGCTACCATCATGAAGGGAGTTCACGAGGTTTGGGCCGGTGGGTGCCGAGACGTCCGTGTGCTTCGTATCTCTGGTAAAAAAGCCAAGAACGCTTTAGTTGGTGAAGATTTTACTGAACAGGTCACCCAGCCTGTTGAAGATTATCTCGGCATGGCGCTTGGCAATAACGAAACTAAGATTACTCTCAACAGAGTAAATGTTGATACTGATAAGATTATCGACATTGATGTAGTTGTGAATGGTAGGACTCTCAACAAGAGTGCATTCGACCTTGCTGGCAATATTGTTACAATCTTTGCTGGTACAACTGATGGTATGGCTGATGTAACAGTATTCTATACCTTCGAAAGAGATAACGAAGTTCAGCTTGTAAATGAACCTATGGTTGCTATCGATGCCACCTACCGGACTTTCCGTGATGCTGAAAACAGAATTCTCTGGAACAAGGATAAAGAAGATGAGTTCGAGATCGATGTTCAAGGATACGGCAAGCTCTCCAGCACCGCCTACGACATTGATTGGGATAACGCTACCGTAACTATCACAGATGACTCTATCGTAATCGATGGAAACACCAAAGTTACTTACTCCACCTCTGTGATTGAAAAAGTAACCTACACTCCTAATGATGTAGACGAAGACGGCAACTCCAGAGGAACTCACCCACTTGCTGTTGAGGATGCAATTTATACTCACGCAGACAACCAAGAGTTCACTCTCTCGGAAGTACCTGTTTACAGCACCTTCAAACTGTATGCCAATGGTTATCTGGTTGATGCTTCTGATTACTACCTCAGTGCTGGTAATAAGAAAGTCACCTTAAAGCCTGGCGTAGCGAAGGTTAATGCAAACATTACAGCTCGCTACATGACCTCTAAGACTGAAACCAGAAAGAGCAAAATCACTATCGAAGCTATTAGTGCAGGCGAACTCTACAACGATGTTTCCGTTCAAGTTCTTCCTCACACACACGCTAATGGCGTAGCGACTGGCGAAAAGATCATCAAGATTGTCAA
>JAAZLO010000113.1 GCA_012689375.1 Bacillota bacterium
CAAGAGGCTCGACGACGGGGCGACACGGAAAAGGCCGAGGTGCTACGGCAAAAGGCGCTGCAGTGGAGCGAACGGCTGGCTCCGCGACAGTTTGACACCGGGACTCACGATCTGGGGTTTCTTTTCGTCCCGACTTGGGTTGAGGCCTATAGTCGCACAGGGGACGAGCGATGGCGCAACGGAGCCCTCAATGCCGCCCGGTCACTGTCTAAGCGTTTTGCCCCGGGTGGCTTCATCCAATCATGGGGACCGATAGGACAAGGCCCCAATGCAGGAACGGTAATCATCGACAACATGATGAATCTGGAACTGTTGTACTGGGCGGCGGAGGAGCTGAACGATGATCGGTTGGCCGAAATGGCCACCAGTCACGCTCTGCTTACTCAACGCCATCATGTCCGGCAGGACGGCGGCAGCTACCATCTCGTCGATTTTGTCCGTAATACCGGGGCTAGGCTTCGAGGCCGTACGCATCAGGGCTTTTCGGCTAATTCCACGTGGAGTCGAGGACAGGCGTGGGGCATTGCCGGATTCGCCATCACCTATCAATACACGGGGAATCCGGGTTTTCTCGAGACGGCTCAGGAGATGGGCGAGTTTTTCATGCACAGACTGCCCGAGGACGGGGCGGCACCCTGGGATTTTGACGCACCGGCTCCGGCGGCCAAAGACACTTCCGCCAATGCCATCGCTGCCTACGGATTCATGTGCATTGCCAGGCATTTACGGCAGGAACGCCCGCAAGATGCCGCCAAGTGGGTCGATCGGGCCCGATATCTGTTGCAGGCCATACACTCCTATTCGCTCTTTGCCCACCCCGAGCTGGGCGATAAGGGCGGTCTGCTGACCGGAGGAACATACAATTTCAAACAGGGCTCGGCGGTGGAGCAATCGGTGGCCTGGGGCGATTATTACTACCTACGGTCCTTGTTGGGCCTTGCCCAATGGGAAAGGGAGCAAGACTGATCCTCGTTTGGAGGCAGGCCCCAACCGGGGCATTATTTGCATCAAGGAGCTAAGCTGCAGCTCAGCGAAGTGCAAGGCGAAGAGAATCTCTCTTCGCCTGTTCTTTTGATGTTCCCCGTATCAATGTGGATTTCATCTTTGGGAGGGAATGCATTTTGCAGGCTGCTTCGCTCTTGCATGCTCCGTGGCCGCCGTATGTTCAATACGAAGGCTCTGATGGATTGCGTGTGCTGTTGAAAGCCAAACAGGGCGACATCGCATCGGCTTATGTCATCTACGGTGATCGCTACAAGGATGACATGTCAGGGCGCGCTACACTTAGCAAATTCGGATCAGACGGTATCCATGACTATTTCATGGGTCGGTTGAATCTGGTCAGCGGACGTTTCAAGTACGTCTTCTACTTGGAGGCTCGTGACGGACAGGAAGGGTGGTTCTCAGAGGCGGGATGGAGTCACGATCCGTGGTCAACACGAGTCTTTCAGATGCCGCACGTCGCGGCTTTGCCTGTCTGGGACGGACCCGATTGGGCTCAAGATGCGGTCTGTTACCAGGTGTTCCTTGATCGCTTTCGTAACGGTAACCCGCAAAACGATCCACCGAATGTCAGTGATTGGTGCTGTAACCCCTGTTTGAAGACGCGGCTTGGCGGCGATCTACAGGGGGTTATCGATGCACTGCCCTACCTGGAGGATCTGGGGGTCAGCATGATCTATTTGACTCCGATTTTTCTTGCTCCCTCGGCCCACAAATATGATCCCGTCGATTACTATGAGATAGACCCTGAGTTTGGTGATCTGGATACTCTGCGGACCTTGACCGCACAAGCCCATGCACGGAACATGTACGTGGTGCTGGACGGTGTCTTCAACCATTGCGGGGCAGGCTTTTTCGCGTTTCAGGACGTGCTGAAAAACGGCGAAGCCTCATCCTATAAAGACTGGTTCTGCATTCATGAGTATCCCGTGCGCATGTATCCGCCCAACTACGAAACGTTTGGCTCAGCCATAGCGGAGATGCCCAAACTGCGCCTTTCCAATCCGCAGACGGCTGAGTACTTTCTTGATGTGGCCACCTATTGGGTACGAGAGGCCCGAATCGACGGCTGGCGTCTTGACGTAGCCAATGAGATGGACCTTGAGTTCATGCGTGAGATGCGACGGAGCCTTCG
>JAAZLO010000076.1 GCA_012689375.1 Bacillota bacterium
TCAACGCTGCACTCTAACCAACTGAGCTAACGCCGCAACAATGTTTCAGAACTTTTTATTCAGTTATTACAGTATGTATATCGTATAATAAAATATTGGGCCGGCTTTGTCAAGGAATAACAGGATCATCAGAAGTATATAGCAACCTACCAAAAAACTCCCTGGCTCTTTGGTGCCCCGGATCTCTGAAGAATTCATCCGGTGTGTTTTCAACTAAGATCCGACCCTCGTCTATAAAAAAAATGCGATCTGCCACTCGCCGTGCAAATTCCATTTCGTGAGTAACAACTATCATGGTAAAGCCTTCCCGGGCAATATTAAGCATAACATTTAACACTTCACCTACAAGTTCAGGATCTAACGCTGAAGTCGGTTCATCAAAAAGCATGATTTTCGGTCTCATAGCAAGAGCCCTTGCTATTGCCACCCTTTGCTGCTCGCCTCCGGAAAGTTTTGAAGGACGCGAATCCGCTTTATCGGAAAGACTCATCATTTCAAGGGTTTCTTTTGCAATAGATAAGGCTTCACTGTTATCTATTTTTTTTACGGAAATTAATCCTTCCATAACGTTTTCCAAAGCAGTCATGTGAGGGAATAAATTAAATTGCTGGAATACCATACCGATTTGCTGTCTCATTTTACATAATTCAGCCTCTGTGGCAGGTACCCATTTATCACCCTCAAGCCGTTTGCCTACTGCTTTACCTCCCACGAATATTAAACCTTCATTTATAGGTTCCAAGCCGTTAACAGTACGAAGAAGCGTACTCTTGCCAGATCCGCTGGGACCGCATATGACGACTACTTCCCCTTCATAAACTGTTACGGATATGTTATCTAAAACAAGCTGATTGCCAAAATACTTACTGACATTTTTTAATTCTACCATAGGCTTACGCTGTCGGTTCGTATATTCACTATTCAAGGGAAGCCATCCACCTTTCAATAGTTGACCCAAGGGTAGTAAAGATCGTAGTAAGGGCCAAATAAAAAACAGCTACAAGAAAATAAAATGTAAAGGGCATAAATGTCGATGATGTAAGGAGCCTTGCAGTAAGCAGGAGCTCTACAATACCAATTGTCGCAATTAGCGAAGAGTCCTTCAGAAGGGATACAAACTCGTTCACCATAGGAGGAACCATACGCCTTACAGACTGTGGCAGAATAACCCGTCTCATTGCCAGGGAATAGGTCATACCCAAAGATTTGGCAGCCTCCATCTGCCCTTTAGGGATTGATTCAATCGCTGCTCTTATTATTTCAGCCATATAAGCCCCGGAATTCAAACTAAGTGCTATTGAGCCTGAGATAAAGCCTGAGAGATTAATTCCAAACTGTCCTAGGCCAAAATAAACTAACCATATCTGGACAAGGAGCGGAGTCCCCCGAAAGAACCATGTATAAATTGAGCCCACATTACGTAATGTTGATTTCTTTGACATTTTTAGCAAAGCTATGGATAAACCGATACATATCCCTAATACAATGCTGATACAAGTAAGGGATAATGTCATTTGTGCCCCTTTTAAGAATAAAGGAGCAGTCAGTTTTGTAATTTCAAAGAAGCCTTTGCCGACTAATCCTGAGGGCATATTTCACCTGCTCCTTCAATTCCAATCACTGCCAAACCATTTTTCAGCGATAGAATCATAGGTCCCATCTTCCTTAAATTCATCCAGGATTTTCTCTATTGCTTGTGTTAATTCAGGGGCTTCCTTATTGATTGCAATGCCGATAGGGGCTTCAAAGAAGACATCACTGGCTATTTCATAAACTCCGGGCTTAATTATCATATAATACTTAGCTACAACATCATCAAGGACACATGCATCAGCCCGTCCTGAGGCGACTTCCATCATAGCATCGGTAAACGTGCTAAACAGTCTTATATTGGCCCCTTCCACGCTTCTCGCCATATTTTCATTTGTCGTACCGGTCTGTACAGCAACAGTCTTACCTACGAGATCTTGGAGACAGCGAATATCCTTAGGATTACCTGCACCTACCACAATCAGTTCCCCCATATGAAAGTAAGGTACAAAATCTACTGATTTCAGTCTTTCTTCGGTTATATTCATTGAGCTCGTTATTGCATCATATTTTTCCTTCACCAATCCGGGGATTAACCCTTCCCAATCAGTTATAAGAGATCTGTATTCAACCCCCAATTTTTCACAAATAGCTTTACCCAGATCAATGTCAAACCCTATAACTTCGTTATTTTCATCTGTAAATTCCATTGGAGGGTATGCCCCGTCTGTTGCAAAAACCATATATCCCTTTTGTTTTATCGCATCGAGGGTATTTGTAGTACCCTGATTAGACTTTGATGTACTACAACCTGATACACATAATGCAAACACTACGAAAATAAGTAATCCTACTGTTTGCCCCTTCTGAGATATGAGTTTAATTGATTCCATTTCTTCCTCTCCCTGCTATTTCTTCTACTGGATATTTGTTTGCCTATATAAATTGTGTTCCCGAGATTGAGGGTATCATCAAAGTCTTGTTTTTTGCCGGATCCGGCACCATGGATTTTTATATGAGTTAAGGTTTTTACATATGGCATCTCAGATGCACGTCTCATAGGACTTCCTTGACCCCTGGTAATACCCGCTACAGAATTTACAAAATCTAAATGAGAATCAATTTAGATAACTGAAAAGGACCCCTGATCTTCGTACACTCCCAGAACAAGGATCGTAATTGAGTGATTCCCATCTAAAACACTCATCTGAGTCATAGTGTATAATATCTACGTCTCTGCAATCAACAAACTTCACATCATGGGGA
>JAAZLO010000077.1 GCA_012689375.1 Bacillota bacterium
TGTTCAATTACATCACGTTTATAATTCATAATCCGGTAGATTCCAAAATCCAAGTCGGCACAATTAAATTGGAAAAGCCCACGTAGAAGTTGCTGAAACTTAATTAAAGGCAGGTTCATTTGGATCCTCCCCCTAACAGATCCAAAAAATAAGCTGGTTTTCGGTAATTTATAAGAATAGAATTTTTCACATGATTATTGTCGCCCACAGTGTTTTTTGGTACTTATTCCCTAATTACCCTGAGATTCCTGCCTAGTGATAGGGCGACAGTAACCTCGTCCCCCTACCATACTGCCATACCATCTAATAAAAAAGAGGCAGCAAACCTGCCCCACCTACTTAAATATTTGGAGCCGACGACCGGACTTGAACCGGTAACCTGCTGATTACAAATCAGCCGCTCTGCCAATTGAGCTACGTCGGCTTACAATTCACTAGTATAATATATAGTTTATGCTTCCTAGTCAAGCCCTTAGACGATGGAGAAACGGAGTTACTGTCATACCAAAGGATAATATGATAATGTGACAGTAACTCCGTCCCCCTGTCACTTGCCACCCCATCACGCTATATGTATTCATTGCGCTTTTCAATGTACCTCTCAAGCTTCCGCTTTACCCTCTGTAGTGCATTATCCACAGACTTTACATGCCTATCCAGCTCTGTTGCAATTTCCTGGTATGATTTACCGTCAAGGTATGCAGCAAGGACCTTCCATTCGAGATCGCTTAGGAATTCCTCCATTTTGGATTCAATATCATTGAATTCTTCCCTGCTGATCACCAGTTCTTCAGGGTCAGTAATTTTATTGCCTGAAATTACATCTAAGAGCGTACGATCTGACTCTTCATCATATATAGGCTTGTTGAGTGAAATATATGAATTTAGGGGTATATGCTTCTGACGAGTCGCAGTCTTAATTGCGGTGATGATTTGCCGGGTAATACAAAGCTCGGCAAATGCCCGGAAAGAGGCTAACCTGTCACTTCGAAAGTCGCGGATAGCCTTAAAAAGGCCTATCATACCTTCCTGGACTATATCTTCCCGATCAGCACCTATAAGAAAATAAGATCGAGCTTTCGCACGAACAAAGTTCTTATATTTGATGATAAGGTGCTCTTCGGCGTTCCTCTCCCCATTCCTCGCAGCCTCGACAATCTCCTCGTCGAGCATGGCATCATAATCACAAACAAAAGACGTCTCGCGCTCAGGCGTAGCACTCACGAATAACGCCTCCCTGATTTGATGTAGCTCGACCTGTGGTCCTATTATATACTTGCAAACGTGGACAAGTCAAGAAATCCGGCGAAGGTCTACTGCCTTTGGCGCAGTACTTCAAACAGTATCACTGCTGCTGCAACTGAAGCATTAAGGGAAGGTACATGCCCCATTGAAGGCACTCTTACCAAAAAATCACACTTCTTTCTGAGAAGGCTGGATATCCCCCGCCCTTCAGAACCAATAACAATACCAAGCGGTCCCCGGAGATCAGCTTCATAGATAGTTTTATCGGCCCGGGCTGATGCACCTGCTATCCAAAATCCTCTTTCTTTTAAATTATCTACTTCGCGGACAAGATTCGGCACTCTTGCACACGGGACATATTCAATAGCACCTGATGATGATTTCGCAACTGCGGCTGTAAGACCGCATGCTCTGCGTTTTGGAATAATAATACCTGTAGCCCCTACCGCATCACATGTTCTGATAATTGCACCAAGATTATGCGGATCCTGAATTTCATCCAGGATAACGAATAAAGGCGAAACACATTTATCTTGAGTTTCATTTAAAATATCAATTGAACTCTTATAATAATGAACCGCAGCCCCAAGTGCTATAATCCCTTGATGATTTGCAGTATTGCCCATGGCATCAAGTTCAGCCCTGTTTGTCTCAACTACAGGAATACCTGCCTTATGGGCCAGCCCTTTTACAACCCGGGAATGTGACTGCCTGACACCCTTCGCCAGCATTATTTTTGCTATGGGCCTCCCGGCCTTTAGGGCTTCAATGACTGCATTGCGCCCTTCAATTGTAACCATGTGATTCATAAGGAAATTACCTCCGTAATTGTCGGCGCCGTCTTTATCCCTAGGAATGTTTCATTTCACCGGCCTGATTTCAAACAGTACAAAACCTATTTATTGATAGAATTAATTTTCCCGCAAGTCATCTCCCCTTCAGGACAATATCCCCGCATTTCGCAAGGGCTTCCGACCCATGAGAAAAGATTGGGGGCTACCCCCTTCACACAGACCAACATCTCCTGGGCAAGCCTGCGTATTTCCCACTGTGCCCTAGTACACAGTCGTCTTTCAAAAAAATTGTAAAGGCTCCTGCAGTTCATTGTCATAACCAACTTGGTCTCGCATGCATTAGGTAAAATATAACGCGCATCTTCTTTTGGAACTATTTCCGCTAAACGCGAATATGCTTCCCTGAGCCTTGCAATTTCCTCATGGTAAAGCTCCGCAGCCTTGGGATTACAGGCTATTGTCGGAGGTATTACGTATTTAAATCCGCCTTCCTTAACATATCTTTGGGATTGCTGGGAGTATGAGGCAATTCTATGGCGCACTAACTGATGACTTAAGGATCTGCTCACACCTTCAATAGCAAAGGTAAAGGATACATGCTCAGTCGGGGAAAGATGCCCGGCTTTTATTATTATAGCGATAAGCCTTCTAACCTCTGTTTCAGAAAGCTTAGAAGAAAGTTCCCCGGATTCAAGATCCGAATAGCATCGCCTAGCTGCAACTGCCACTGTTACTTCAGGATCCGGAGTATAACTTATTAGCTTCACCTTCACATTTTTCACCCTCCTGACGCAAAATGCAATTACCAGAGACTCCCATGACTACTGCACTTCCATTGCATTAAGAGCCCTTTCCATGATTTCTTTAAGCCTTCCGTCCCTGCCACAAAGATAAAGATAACCTATAACTGCCTCAAAACCCGTAGAATATCGGTAATCAATTACAGGCATACTTCTAGGTCCCCGCCCTGCCTTAATATTACGTGCGCGTCTTGCCACATCTGCTTCATCAGCAGTGAAATATGACTCTAAATCAGCAAAAGCCCGGGCCTGAGCTGTAGCACATACCCTCAGAACAGCTTCATTATGGAGCTTGTCAAGATCAAGATCTGATTGTCCGCCTCCGACACAAGATTTAATAAGACTCTCCCGCACATATAACTCATATACCGCATCCCCGATATAAGCAAGTACACCTGGAGGAATCCGGCTTACTGTTTCGTGATTGCTATAATCTACTATATCTTTTTCCATATAGTACCTACAGGCGTATCTTCCAAAACAATATTCATTTCCTTTAATGAATTACGGATTTTATCCGCAAGTCCCCATTCCTTCTTCGAGCGTAAATCATCTCTTATATCAATAAGAAGTTTTACAAGGCTGTCCATGGTTTCCCCGTCATCCGGATCTTCCGCCTCTTGAAATAACCCTAAAACCCCGCCAAGCGTCTCTAGAGTACTGATTGCCTCCTTTAACCCCTCTAAATTTTGTCTGTCGTGCTGGGCTCCGCCGCCTGTTGCATGTAAAAAATCGTTTATTGGGCGGACTAAATCATGAAGGGAGGCGATCCCGATCGCTGTATTAAAATCATCATTCATACCTTCAATAAATTTTCTTTTGCTGTCCCGAGCAGCAGCAAACAGATCCACCCTACAGGATTTATTTTCATTGCTTACAGTCGGTTGCTTCTTATCCACTTCCGCAAGTGCCCGTTTCCCTGCATCAAGAGTGGATTTAAGACGGCTATAAGCCTTACTTGCTTCTTCTAATTCCTCTACCCCGTAATTTGCGGGGCTCCTATAATGACGTGAGGCAAAGAAATACCTGATTACTCCTGGCTCAACTTGATCAAGCACATCTCTTACCGAAAAGAAGTTCCCTAAGGATTTAGACATCTTCACATCACCTATATTAAGCATTGCATGGTGCACAAAATATCTTGAGAATGGCTTTTCTCCGGTATAGGCTTGGGATTGTGCAATTTCATTTTCATGGTGAGGAAACATAAGCTCATCCCCGCCCCCATGCATATCAAAACCGGTCCCTAGGTATTCCAGGGCCAAAGCAGAACATTCTATATGCCATCCAGGCCTACCTTTTCCCCACGGGCTATCCCATGACGGTTCACCCGGCTTCGAAGACTTCCATAATACAAAATCTAAGGCATTGCGTTTCTTTGGGTTTAACTCTATACGAACACCGGCCATCATATCATCTAAAGATCTACGGGAAAGCTTACCATAATCAGGGAAGCTTACTACATCAAAAAATACATCCCCTTCCACTTCGTAGGCGTGTCCCCTCTTTATGAGCCCTTCGATAACCTTGATAATTTCAGGGATATGTTCTGTTACTTTCGGCATCACTTCAGGTCTTTTTACACCAAGCCTGTCCATGACATCTAAGAAATCTTTATGATATTTCTCACTAATCTCCGTAAATTCGACTCCTTCTTTGTGTGCCCTTGAAATGATTTTGTCATCTACATCAGTTACGTTCTGAACACAGAAGACTTCCCAGCCGCGATATGTCAAATATCGCCTCACGGTATCCCAAAACACATATTGACGCGCATGCCCAACATGCGTGTAATCGTAAGGGGTCACTCCACATTGATAAATATCGACTCGTCCCGGCTTTCTCGGCACAAACTCTTCTTTTTTTCTTGTCAAAGTGTTATAAACCCGTAGCGCCATCCAAATTCCCCCTTATACCTGAAAGCGCAGTTTCAGCCCGCCTAATAGACTTTTCTTTACCAAGGATATCTATGATAGCATGGAGCTCCGGCCCTTTAGTACGCCCGGTAAGAGCAACCCTTATAGGCATTAAAGTTTTCCTTGCACCGATCCCTAGATCATCAATAACTTTTTTCAAACCGACGTTGATTTCTTCACTGTTAAAGCGTGTAATATTAATATGGGAAAACACCTGGATAAAACCAGCAAGCGCAGGCCCTGCAGTGGCGTTTTTAAGCCACTTTATAACAGATTTATCACACACTTTTATTTCATCAACAAAGAAGAAAAACGTTTCCTCCGGAATCTCGGAAAGTTTTGAGACCGAATCTTTTATTAATAAAACAATTTTTTTAAGCCTTTCCCGCTCCTCATCTATGAGTAGGGAGTCTTCATTGATTCCGAATTTGCCTAAATAAGGCAAGGCTTTATCCAGGAGCCTGTCAGGATCAGACATACGAATGTACTGAGAGTTAAACCAATCAAGTTTCTTAGGATCAAATATAGACGGGCTCCTACTAATCCTATCCAATGAGAATTCATCCTGGATTTCCTTTAAGCTCATTATTTCCCGGGTATGTTCCGGTGTCCATCCTAAAAACACCAAATGATTTAGTATTGCATCCGGTAAATACCCCGCTTTTTTATAACAGGACAAAGACATTGCCCCATGCCTTTTACTCAGTTTAGTTTTGTCCTGACCCAGAATCATTGCAACATGACCAAGTTTAGGGATAGAAAATCCAAGAGCCTGATAAATCATTATTTGGCGGGGAGTGTTGGAAATATGTTCATCTCCTCTGATTATATGGCTTATTTTCATTTCAGCATCATCTATTACTACAGCAAAATTATAAGTCGGGGAGCCATCCGACCTTAAAATAACAAAATCCCCGATAACACTGCTGTCAAAGGTAATCCTACCTTTTACCATATCGCTCAAGGTTATTGTACCGGCAGGCACCCTAAACCTCACCGCAGGCACCCTGTCTTTTGACAGCCTTTTGATATCATCCTGGCTCAAATTTTGACATTTCCCGCTGTACCGCGGCATCTTACCCTTAGCCAGGTATGCCTTGCGCTCCTCTTCCAATTCTTCCTTACTACAAAAACAAAAATATGCTTTACCCTCGGAAATCAGAGCCTTTGCATATTTCCTATATATATCCAGCCTTTCACTTTGCCGGTAAGGTCCATATAACCCCCCAACGCCATATCCTTCATCCCAATCAAGACCAAGCCAACGAAGATCATCAACAACAGTTTCGCATGCCCGCTCCGCGGCTCTCGCAACATCTGTATCCTCTATTCGAAGAATCATTTTTCCTTTGTGGTGTCTTGCGAAAAGCCAATTAAACAGATACGTGCGAATATTTCCGATATGAAGATGTCCTGTAGGTGCCGGCGCAAACCGGACCCTCACCCCTTCTGCCATATCTTCACCTTCATGTTATTATTAAGCATCTGAGCTTGCACTGTTCCTTCAAAAACGACCTTTAATATTAAGTAACACCCTTGACTATTATAACAGTAAAGCCCAGCCCGTGGCTAGGCTCCTGTTTAACCCAAGGGGATCTCCTTTATCCTGTCTAACTTCCTTCGGCAATAACTTCAATGGCTACATCTGTAATTCCAGGACTGATAAGATCTATAGCCTTTGCAGCTGCTTTAGAAAGATCAATCACCCGCCCGTCAATATACGGGCCTCTGTTATTAATCCTTACCACGACCTGTTTTCCGCACGAAAGGTTAGTAACCCTGACAATTGATTCGAAAGGCAAAGTACGGTGAGCGGCTGTCAGACTCATTTCATCGTAAATCTCCCCGTTTGCGGTAAGCCGCCCGTTCCAATAGCCACCGTACCATGAAGCCTGGCCTACATATACACCATGTGAAGAGACGGAATCAAATGATACAAGGTGATTTGTATCACCTTTAGGTAAACTAAATCCACCCAGGGCAAGGCGTAAATTATTAGCCCATTCCAATGCTAACTCATAACACGTGCTCCCATTAATTTCTGCATGTCTTACATCAGCAGTGGCAATATGATCGGTTCCGATAACTACACCAAGGCTCCCTTCTTCCACAGCCGGTTTAATATCTTCACAATTTGCCGTAGCGATCGCCCTTTCCAATCTTTCCGCTACACAGATTGCCCTTTCCTCAGGTGACATACCTCCGTTTGGACAACGCATTCTTAATACCACATAGTCATTTAGGATTATATCCCAAATATTTTCTCCGCTAAGGCATGCAGTAACATATCTTTCAGAACCGCCTGATATCCCCAGGCATGTCCAGGTTAATCCCGCAACTAAAATAAATGATATACCGATTCCCAAGGTTTTCCGAAGAAAAGAGGGCATTGTATTTCTCCCCCAATTATCAGCCAATTCTTTTGACTATACCACCAAGAGAAGCAAGTTTTTCCTCAATACGGTTATATCCCCTATCAATATATTCGATGCAGTGGATTCTTGTCTCGCCTTCGGCAATCAGGCCTGCCAGGAGAAGAGCCACCCCTCCGCGAATGTCCCTTGGTGCTTCCACAGGCGCCCCGGTGAGTCTGTTTACTCCCCTTACAATAACTGTGTCTCTGTCTGCCTGTAACTCAGCACCCATCCTTCTCAGTTCACCTACATATCCGAACCTGCTCTCAAACCTCGTTTCCACAATTGTTGAAATACCGTCTGCTTTAGTCATCATTGCAACATACTGCGGCTGAAGATCTGTGGGGAAACCCGGGTATGCCAGAGTTTCTATATCAGAGGCCTTACATCGATCCGGCCCACAGACATGGAGCACTGAGCCATATTCATTAATTTCGGTGCCTGTAGCCCTTAAATCCATCAGGACGGTCCTCAAATGTTCAGGGATAGCATTACTGATAGTAATTTCGCCCCCGGTTATTGCCGCAGCTATGGCAAGTGTGCCCGCTTCAAGCCTGTCAGGGATCACTTCATGTATTGCACCATGCAATTGGGTCACACCTTCAATTTTTATAGTGCTTGTACCCGCTCCCCGGATACGTGCTCCCATTGAATTCAAAAAAACAGCTAAATCAACTATTTCCGGATCTCTCGCTGAATTTTCTAGTATTGTAGTTCCTTCTGCAAGACAGGCCGCTAACATTATATTTACGGTTGTGCCATGACTGGCTTTACCTATGTAAAAACTGGTACCTTTCAAAGGATTTGCTTTCAACTTTATATAGCCGTGCTCTATTGCTACATCAGCGCCAAGTGCCCGAAAGCCGTCTAAGTGAAAGTTGACCCCTCTGGCTCCGATGGCATCCCCGCCTGGAAAAGGTACTTCGGCAGTACCAAGACGTGCCAAAAGTAACCCTGCCGTATAAAATGAAGCCCGGAGCCGCCTTACCTTTTCATAGGACGGGCGGCAACAAGCCATATACGATCCATCAATTTCGTACACCCCCGGCCTTATAAACCGTATGGATACCCCAAGTTCAGAAAGGATCTCACAGAAAATACGCACATCTGTATTATCAGGCACATTATGGAGAATGCTTTTTCCACATCCCAGGGCAGAGCCAGCCAGAATGGCGAGAGCACTGTTTTTAGAACCGTCAAGCCGGACTTTTCCATGTAATTGCCGTCCGCCGATAACAGAGAATATCGCCATTTATATCCCCCCGGGATTAATATGCATCAAACGCCAACACCGGATCAGGTATCAAATAATACTGTACCCGACTGCTAATTGCTCCGGACCGTCTACAAGAGCATGACCAAACCTTCCGAAGATTGCAACCGAGACTCTTCCTTCCCCACGTACCGCAGCCATTTTAAAACCCCCGCCTAACCCAAGATTGCTGACAGACAGCTGGATGAAGGCATCCCTCACCGCATTGGAAACTGCAATTTTTTCACGGGGATCTTCAGAAATGACACCAAGAGCAGCAGCAGCGGCAATCATACTTTCGCGCAGTTTTGCAGCAAGACGATCCGCACTTGCACCTACCTGCGTAATAGCACCCCTATACCCATAGCTACGAATTTTGTCCAACCAATATCTTTCATATTCCCTGCTACGGGTCATGGCTAGATAAATGGAGGCGGATTCCACTGAGACTTTTGTGACGCCTTCATCTCCCACCAACCCACTGATGATATCCCTGGCGGAAATTACCCCTACCAAATGCCCATCCTCATTTACAACAGGCAAGCCTGATGTTCCGGCATTTATCAATAAAAAGCATGCTTCACTTATACTACAATCCACAGATACATTGATGATTTTTGTATTCATAACGTCTTGGGCAGTCAAGCACTCACTGTTAGGCCTTAAGAGATCCCTGTCTCCTATTATTCCTATTGCTTCATCCTCTTCTATAACTAATATTACGGTATTACCACTGTTTAGGAGAACCCTCCTGAGTTCCCCTATGGGTGTATCGGGTGAAATTATAACCGGATCTTTATTCATAATTCGTTCAACTGTCATATCCACTACCTCCCACATTACATAGCAGGGATCATAAAATAAGACTGCATGAAGCAAAGCAAGCTATCCCCTCAGCAGATCCGATAACCCCCAGCCCTTCCATTGTTGTTGCTTTTATACCGACATCTTCCCCAGCAATCTCCAGGAAATCACTGATGTTTTTCCTCATTTTGCAAGCAAATTTGGATATTTTGGGTTTCTCCGCCAACACTGTGATGTCTACGTTGTTAACGATATAACCCCGCTCCTTGGCAAGCCTTACCACCTCCGACAGTATAACCCCGCTGGATATTCCTTTATATGAAGGATCAGTAGGAGGAAAGATAACACCGATGTCCCCTAGTGCACAAGCACCAAGGATTGCATCTGCAATTGCATGAAATACGACATCAGCATCAGAATGCCCTTCAAGGCCCAGATTAAACGGAATATCCACCCCACCTAATATCAGGCGCCTTCCGGGGACGAGCTTATGAATATCAAACCCAATCCCCACTTTAAACTTTCGTTGCCCGGGATAATCATGGTTTGGCACATTATTTCCGTCAATTTTATTGTAGGCTGCCAAATAAGTCTCTGCGACTGCCAGATCTTCGCGATAAGTAATTTTAATGTTATCTAATCTATCCTCCAAAACTCGCACCTTGATACCGCTTCTTTCAACAACCATAGCATCATCAGTTGCAACAAATCCATCCCTGTCTGCATTTACGTACGCAGCTTCAATTATTTCACGTCGGAATGCCTGGGGGGTCCCGGCTGCCCGGATTTTATCCCGATCAAGAGTTTTGGTAATGTACCCCCCTTCCGTCAGTTTGACGGTGTCCTTCATTGGTTTAGATACAATTGCAGCCCCGTACCTGCGCGCAGCTGCAATTGTTATACTTATAACGGAGGCGCGAACCAGGGGTCTTGCGCAATCATGAATTACAACAATATCACATTCAGACCCCAGATTACGGATCCCGGACATAATTGATTTTTGCCTGGTTGCCCCTCCGGGGATTATCTTTTTTACTTTGGAATGCTTATCCCAGGCCTTAATAAGCCCCCATGTAAAATCAATTTCCCCGGGAGCTGCAATAATAATAATGTCGTCTACGGCATCACAAGCTTCAAAAGCGGAAAGCACATGGATAAGAACGGGTTTGCCTTTCAGCAATAAGTGAGCCTTATTTTGGCCAATTTCCATTCTTTTCCCGGATCCTGCTGCAGCAATGAGCGCACAAACACTCATGCATCCACCCCCTAAAGCCTTTCTGTGCCGTAATACTTGCCCCGGTTTGTTATTTCCCCCCGGGCTTTGCAAATATCATTCTCCCGGCAGCTGTCTGAAGCACACTGGTAACTGATACTTCCACCTCTTCGCCGATGAAACGCCTGCCGCCATCAACTACCACCATAGTTCCGTCATCTAAGTACGCAACGCCTTGACCTGCCTCTTTTCCATCCTTTACTATGTACACCATCATTTCTTCACCAGGAAGCAATATAGGTTTAAGAGCATTAGCCAATTCGTTTATGTTTAAAACCGATACTCCCCTAAGTTGGGCTACCTTATTAAGGTTATAATCATTTGTAACAATCTTCCCACCTGTAGACTGGGCCAACTTTAGAAGCCTTGAATCCACATCCATGTTAGTACCTGACTCACAATCTAGAATTTGTATTTGGGTGCCTGCATCCTTCCGCATCTTCCCAAGAACATCTAATCCCCTCCGTCCTCTGTTACGCTTCAGGGGATCTGCTGAGTCAGCTATATGTTGAAGTTCTTCCAGAATAAATGTAGGGACAATAATCATCCCGTCTATAAAACCGGTCTTAAAAATATCAAGAATTCTACCGTCAATTATGACACTCGTATCAAGTATTTTAGGCATACACGCACTTTGGTGTTTCCGGGTCCTGTCACGTTGACCGCCGACCACTCTTTCCACGGATCTGGGCACTGAAGTGAATAAATTAAACAGATCCTCCCTTTTCTTAATTGCCAATTGCATACCTAAATATCCCATTAACAGGGTAAACCCAATAGGCAAATAAATACCTATATATGGGAGTTGAGAAAGGGGGAGTGTAAGCAATACTGCAATGAGGAGGAAGATAATTGCACCAAATGCGCCTGCCACAAGATCCTGAGTAGGCACCTTCTGTAAATTTGCCTCAAGCCTGGAAGTCAGCCTGCGTAGGCCCTGAAATACTATGGGAAAAACGGAAAGTCCGAAAAGCCCGCCCGCCGAAATTAAAATAACAAGGATAACAGTATTTATTCCGGTCCCGATTTCTACGAGTGTTGCCGCTACAAGAAAACGATGGATAAGAAACCCGACAAGTGCCCCTAAAGCAAGAAAAATACCGCTTGCAATTTTATCCATTACCAGAATTCTCACCTCTCTTTCTACGCGGGTAATTGATAGCCCCCTAGGGGGTTGGGGGCATAAGCGGTGAGATAGCATTGTATTCTATAGCTTATTATGGGAATTCAGCTCAGTCTGTATCCTAAAACAATCGAAACAGCCAAGAGCTGTCTTATTCGAAAATCTCTGCTATAGCCTTTTCCACTTTTTCCTCATCAGCATCTTCAGCAATAACTAGTTCGCTAACGAGAATCTGCATTGCATTATCAAGCATCCGGCGTTCCCCGGTGGATAATCCCTTCTCTTTGTGACGATAAGCCAAGTTTCTGACAACCTCAGCTACGGCAAAGACGTCACCGGTTCTGATCTTTTCTAAATTAGCTCTATATCTGCGGTTCCAATTAGATGACATTTTCGTCTGATCGCCGGCAAGAACCTGGTAGACTTTTTCTACATCTTCTTTATCTATAACACCCCTCAAACCGACGTCCTTTGCATTTTCCAAAGGAACCATGACCTTCATATCCCCCATGGGAACTTTTAGAATATAGTATTTTTGTTTTTCACCGAGAATCTCTCGCTCCTCAACTGCTTCGATAATACCTGCACCGTGCATAGGGTAAACTACCTTATCACCTACATCGAACATAGCCATACTTCCCCCCAATCCTGTCTATAGTCATCTGGCACCTCTGATCTCCTCTAAGGGAGGAAAGTGGCCCATTACCCCAATTTTTATGAGGTTTATGACCTTCCTCTGTTTTGTACTCATATCTGATTAATTTTAACATTCACAGGAGCCAAGTGTCAATTAGGCCTTGTCCGCCTGTCTGTCTCTTCCATTATAGGTATATACTGCAACTTCCATTTTAAGCCCATATCGTTGACAACTCCCAAGACGTATCATTATAATTAAATCAACGGAAATAATTGATACCCACCTAAAATTCTTCAGGCGAGGTGACTTATTTATGGAGCATTTAGATTGTAATTCATTTCAAGAAGCTGTATCCCGTTGCCTCGTCCGGCATAAAAGCATTCTAGATTGCACTTCAAAACTGGATGAATTCGCAGCTCGCGTTAATCGAGGTGTTGTGAAGGCTGTGACAGAATGCGGCTGTTTAAAAATCCATGCTTCCAAGCAGGACTTCCCCTCTTGCACATCTCTTTCAGAACTTCGCAAACATACCACATCACACCTTGAGGGCTCTCTTTGCATTGAATGTCGTGATATTCTGGAAAATGAGATCGGGCGTACCCTTTTTTATCTGACAGCCATATGTGATGTACTGGGTCTTGATATAGAACAAGTTGTGAAACAGGAACAAACAAGATTATCAACTCTTGGGATTTTTAATCTCACATAATAAACATGTTCCGGTTTATTTATATAAACGCTTTAGCATTAAGCCTTTCGGATCATTGCAGACTCCAGGGCATCGTTTATTGTTTTTACAGATATAACCCTGAGGTTTTCATAATCCCGCGGTAGGCTGGTATCGGAAACAGGGATAATACACCTTTTAAAACCTAGTTTCTCAGCCTCGGCAATTCTGGATTCTATGCGGTTAACCGCACGGACCTCCCCGGAAAGCCCTATTTCCCCGATTATTACAGTATCCGGATGGCACAACGCATTTCTAAAACTTGAAGCTATTGCACAAGCAATAGCGAGATCTGTTGACGGTTCGTTTAGCTTGGCACCACCTGCGACACTTACGTAAACGTCATATGGCGATAATCCTAATCCGGCACGTTTTTCTAAAACAGCAAGGATTATAGCAACACGGTTCAGGTCTACCCCTGTGGCAGTTCGCCTAGAAACACCAAAGTGAGTACGGGTGACAAGCGCCTCAATCTCAGCAAGGATTGGGCGTGTTCCTTCTATACTTGCAGTTACACAGGAGCCGCTGACCAAATGGGACCTGTCTGACAGGAATATTTCCGAAGGGTTGCTTATCTCTAAAAGACCGGTATCATGCATCTGAAATACACCGATTTCATTAGTAGATCCAAACCTATTTTTTACACATCTCAATATTCTAAAACTGCGGCGGTTATCCCCTTCAAAATACAGAACAGTATCAACCATATGTTCAAGTACTTTCGGACCCGCTATCGCCCCTTCTTTAGTAACGTGTCCCACAATGTAAACGGGAATTCCAAGTCCTTTCGCATTTCTCATAAGGCGGCCTGCGCATTCACTCACTTGAGATATACTTCCCGGTGCAGAACTCAGATCTTTTGTAAAAACAGCCTGGATTGAATCTATGATAACGAGCCCCGGATGTATTTTTCTAATCCAATATTCAATGTTTTCTATATCGACTTCAGATAAAACTAAAAGACCCTCAGAATCAATCCCCAGCCTGTCCCCACGGAATTTAATTTGGTCGGCAGATTCCTCCCCTGAAACGTAAAGCACCTTATCATCACAACTTGCAGCTGCAGACATCTGAAGAAGAAGCGTAGATTTGCCTATACCCGGATTCCCCGCAACCAACACGAGCGATCCCGGAACCACACCCCCTCCGAGAACTCTGTCAAGTTCAACAATACCACTTGTAAATCGGGTTTCTCCCGCACCTTTCAAACCCACAATAGGGCAAGGGGAGGAACTGGGGGAGACTCTGCCTAATCCACCCTTTGTTTCAGAAGCTGCTGTCTCCTCAACAAGGGAACCCCATTTGCCGCACGCCGGGCATTTCCCGAGCCATCCCGGAGCTTCGTATCCACAGTCTTTACATACATATTTCAATCTTTGCCTTGCCATTTGTTTTGTTATTCTCCGAGACTTCAATGATTCCTTTTGTCTGAAAGGATGAATAGGCCCGAAAAACCCAGAGGCGTCCTTTCCAGGGGCCTTTGGAAGCAGCCTCACTGCAAGGACGCCTGCAGGAACAAAGTAATTGACTTTCAATTAGCCCCGATAAATATCCTACCTGCTATTTGGTAGGTTCACCGGAAACAACGGGGGTTTTCTTTTCTGATTTTTCTATGTGTATCTTGGAATCCTTAAGAGTAACAGATACCAAGTCCCCTTCTTTAACCGCACCTTCAAGAACTTTTTCAGATAAAAGCGTCTCAATCTTACGCTCAATTACTCTTCTTAGAGGCCGGGCACCGAATTCTTTGCTGAATCCTTCCTCTGCAATGAGATCTTTCACTTCATCACTGACTTCCAGATGGATATTTCGATCCTTCAACCTCTCTTCGACTTTCACAAGTTGTAAATCTACAATCTGCCTTATCTCCTGCTCATTCAATGCCCTGAACACTATTATTTCATCTACCCTGTTTATGAATTCAGGTCTAAACATTTTTTTCATGGCAGATAAGACTTGTTCCTTCATTCGTTCGTAATCATATTCCTCAGAATCTCCCACCATAAACCCAAGTTTTGTATCGCGGCTTATGAGGTTTGCACCTACGTTTGATGTCATAATAATCACAGCGTTCCTGAAATCTACTGTACGGCCTTTACCGTCTGTCAGTCTGCCTTCTTCAAGGACCTGAAGGAGAATATTAAAAACATCAGGATGTGCTTTTTCTATCTCATCAAATAAGACAACTGAATAAGGCTGCCTTCTTACTCTCTCAGTGAGTTGTCCTGCTTCTTCATAACCAACATAACCGGGAGGGGCTCCTATTAGCCTGGAGACTGTATGTCTTTCCATGTATTCGGACATGTCAAAAGCAAGCATTGCATTTTCATCACCAAACAAGGCTTCTGCAAGCGTCCTTGCAAGTTCCGTTTTACCGACACCTGTAGGCCCCAGGAATATAAATGACCCAATGGGTCTCTTAGGATCTTTAAGACCCGCGTGCGCCCTCCTTATAGCCCTTGCGAGAGAAGTGACCGGCTCCTCCTGCCCAATTACACGTTCATGAAGCGTATCCTCCAGCTTTAAAAGCCTTTGGGTTTCCTCTTCAGTTAGCTGAGTCATGGGAATGCCTGTCCATGCTGAAACCACATGTGCTATATCATCATCAGTTACAGTGGCTTCCACCATGCCACGGTGGTTTTGCCATTCGCTCTTTTTGCTGTCCATTTCCTCTTTTAGTTTCTGTTCCTTGTCACGGAGATTAGCAGCCTTTTCAAATTCCTCATTTTTAATGGCTGCCTCCTTTTCAGCCCTGATCCTTGTAAACTCTTCTTCAAGTTTCTTAATATCAGGAGGGGCAATAGTAGTTTCAATTCTCACTTTAGATGAAGCTTCATCTATCAAATCTATAGCTTTATCCGGTAAAAATCTATCGGAAATGAACCTGTCCGCAAGTCTTGCAGCGGCATTAATAGCTTCATCCGTTATCTTTACCCTATGGTGGGCTTCATACCGATCCCTAAGACCCTCAAGGATTAATGTAGTCTCCTCAACTGTGGGCTCCCCCACCATAATCGGCTGGAACCGCCTTTCCAATGCAGCATCTTTTTCAACATGTTTTCTATACTCATCGATCGTAGTTGCACCTATGCATTGGAGCTCTCCCCTGGCAAGCGCGGGTTTTAGGATATTCGCAGCATCAATGGCTCCTTCCGCCGCTCCTGCCCCGACAATTGTATGGAGTTCATCGATAAACAAAACTACATTTCCATCCGCCTTAATTTCGTTAATAACACGCTTCAGCCTTTCTTCGAATTCTCCGCGGAATTTTGTACCCGCAACAATTGAACCCATATCCAAGGCAATAACGCGCTTCCCGGATAAGACCTCCGGGATATTTCCGTGTACCACCATTTGGGCCAACCCTTCAACAACAGCAGTTTTACCTACTCCCGGATCCCCTATGAGGACCGGGTTGTTTTTGGTTCTGCGGCTAAGCACTTGGATGACCCTTTGGATCTCCTGGCTCCGCCCGATAACCGGATCCAGCTTCCCTTCCTCTGCCATGGCGGTAAGATCCCTCCCAAACTGATCCAGGGTTGGTGTCTTTTGGGCGGCACGCTTACCCTTGCTGCCGGGAGCGGGGGCATCACCTAAGAGTTCAGTTACTTCCTTCCTGATCTTCCCGGCATCAGCCCCAAGTCCGGTTAACACTTGAGCAGCAACCCCCTCACCTTCACGTACCAATCCTAACAGGATATGTTCCGTGCCAATGTAGCCCTGCCCAAGTTGTCTTGCTTCAATCATGGCAAGTTCAAGAACTTTTTTTGCCCTTGGTGTAAGGGTCAACATTTTTACTTTATCCGGATCTCCGGTACCCACCATTTTTTCCACTGCCTGCCTAACGTCTTCCAGATTTATTCCAAGGCTCTGAAGGGCTCTTGCAGCAATACCTGTACCCTCAGCGACGAGGCCCAGCAACAAATGCTCTGTACCGATGACATCGTGGCCAAGCCGCCTGGCTTCTCCTTGCGAGAGCTGCAAGACTCGTTGTGCTCTTTCTGTTAATCCACCAAACATCATCATTTCTCATTCCCTTCCCTTCCGGTCCTAATTTTCTCTCTTATGAGCCTAGCCCGGCCAGCATCCCTTTCTGTTGGGCTAAGCGCCCTCCCTGCCAAATATTGTACATAGGCAGGTTGTATTATCACCATTAATTCGTTTATTGTCTTTCCATTAACCTCCGGTATTAATTTTAACTCTGCACCAAGCTTCACATCGGATATCAGCTTCAACGCTTCCTGTGATGTCACTAGCCTGGCATGGTTTAATAATCCGTATGCTCTTTGAACCCTATCCTCCAGTTGTTCCCTCATTTCCGCTATTAATTTCCCTCTTGATGAACGCTCCTGCTCTATCACTTGCATAGTGACGGATGCAAGATTTTCTATAAGTTCCTGCTCAGAATGGCCCAAAGTTATTTGGTTAGACAGCTGAAACATATTTCCCAAAGCTTCGCTTCCTTCACCGTAGATGCCTCGGACTGCAATTCCAAGTTTAGATACTGCCGAAAGCACCGCCTTTACCTGACCTGTGATTACTAATGCCGGCAAATGAACCATTATGGAAACACGAAGTCCAGTACCGACATTTGTGGGACAGGCGGTGATATAACCAATATTTTCATCAAAAGCAAAGTCTAGCCTACTTTCGAAATAATCATCAGTCTTATCAGCAAGTTTATAAGCGTCATTTAATTGAAAGCCGGGTAAAAGTGTTTGAATACGGATATGATCCTCTTCATTCACCATTACACTTACGCTTTCGTCTGCAGCAAGTATTACAAGACGGTTCTCGGCATTTTTCGCATGTTGCGGGCTTATTAAATGTTTTTCCACCAGCACCTGTCTGTCCTGGGCAGAAACCTCTGAAAGATGAATCACTTTTAACCCAGAAAGTTCCGGGGTTTGCCTGACCGCATTTTCCACTTGGTTTGCAACTCCGGCAAGGACAGCCGGGGATGCATGGTTCGGAAAGGGATTGTTACCGAGATTCCTCGCCAATCTCACGCGGGAACTCAGCGCTACATCGGTACAAGGGGCAGAAGTATCCATCCAGGCACTGTATGTTTTGTTCATTATATCCTTTAACTGCATATGCCTCTCATCCCCTTACCCGTCATCGGAAAGACGCTTTTCCAATGCTTTGATTTCATCACGTACCACAGCTGCTTCCTCATATTTTTCGTCTGATACCAGCCTCGCCAAGTTTCTCCTGAGATTTTCTATTTCTCGGGTTATACCAATCTTACCGCCCAGTCTTTTGGGTACCTTTCCCGTATGCACTGAATTACCATGTATTCTGCGAAGGAGAGGTTCAAGTTTTGATCCAAACTGAGAATAACAATGACTGCACCCTAAAAACCCTTTGCCTGTAAAATCTGATAATTGAAGACCGCAATTTTCACAGTCTGCACTTACATGATTGTGAATTGGCATAGTTGCCCCAATACCGGCCTGTGTCTGCAATAACCCTGTAAGAAGACTGGGAAACGAAAATGTCGATTCAGAAATCAGGGTCAGTTCTCCTTCTTCCCGGGCGCATTCCCCGCATAAATGAGTCTCACTTTTCACACCGTTAGTTATTTTAGTTATATGAACAGTGGCGGGCCTCTTCTTACATTTATCACAAAGCATTTTATTCACCCCCGAATAAACCCTTACTCCCGGAATAACAATGTAAGCATAGCCTTTAGCAGACTGGCTCTTATCATATTTACATAGCCCTCAGGCGCCTTTTCTGTTTCCCTTTCAAGAATAGTCTTTATTAAAATGTATTCGCCTATATCAAGGAGACCCTCCTCTTTCAGCCTGGACAGTAAACCCTCAGCCCGGCTTGCACTAATCAGATCCCCGATAGTTTCGTTAATTACTGATAAAAAATCTTTGCCTGTCCGGAAATTTAATCTGACTATACGTATATAGCCTCCGCCACCTCTTCTGGTTTCAACTAGATAGCCCCTATCTAAAGTGAATCGCGTATCCAAAACATAGTTTATCTGAGATGGAACACATTCAAACATCTCAGCCAGTTCACGTCTTTGAAGTCTTATCATCCCCTCACTGGCTGCTGTCAACAAATCTTTTAAATGCTTTTCAATAAAGTCTGACAGGTTGCTCAAAGTTATCCCTTCCTATTGCCTGACCTTCTTTGACCTTTCTGGCTTATTATATCATGAAAAGTGGCGGATATTTCATCCGCCATCATTACCCAAATCTACCCTATAAACCTTATATATTCCTTACATCATGGGATAGCTACATATCTCGTAGTATTTCTTAATTTATTGCGTTAATCCCTTCTCATAAGATATGAGCCACTTTTTAATATCAAGTCCTCCCCCAAAACCGACAAGCTTTCCGTCACTGCCTACTACCCTATGACACGGAATAATTATAGGGACGGGGTTTGTAGCAAGCGCCCTTCCTACAGCCCTTGCGGCATTGGGCTTATTAATTGCCTCAGCAACATATTTATAACTGGCAGTAGCACCGAAAGGAATCCGAGCTACTTGATTTAGCACTGTTTTACTAAAATCACTTACTATCAGATCCACTTTGACCGTGAAGTTTTTGCGGCGCCCCTGGAAATATTCATTCAGCTCTTTATGGAAACCTAGGTTCTCCCTTTCGCCGGAAACTCGCTTGGCATTGGGGAATTTTCTTAAGAGCCATTCCAACTTATGATCCTTTTCTTTATCAAAAGCAATTTTAATAAGACCATGCACTCCTGAGGCTAACCAAAGCATTCCAATGGGAGACTCTAGCTGAGATATAAAAATTACTCTGGGCTCAACTGACATAAACATGGCGTAAGTAAACCTCCCCTACCTTTTCCCGCCTTCCCTCTCACATATTCTTGTACTTTTATTATATGTAAGCAGAAGAGTGATTCCCCCTACGATTAGCGTAAGGTAATAAGTAACACCCCGCCATAAAAGGACGAACACGCCTAAAAGCGGGAAAGGCACTATGGAACCAAATAAAGCAGCCAGGCTGAGCTCTGCCGCCCCGCTTGATCCCGGTGTAGGGGCATATGCAGCCGCCAAATAGAAAATACCTACGACAGTCATAGTTTTCGCAAAGGGCGCGGCAATACCGAGGCCCTGGAGAATAAGAACGGGGATATAAAAGGAGATAGCCCATGCAAAAAGACTCAAAATTGAAATTACAACAAGTGTAGGACGTTTCTCTTTCAAAAACATACTGAGGGCTGCCCGAAAATCGCGCACCCCTTTTTCCACATGCTCCATTACATTATTGGCGGTAGACTTTGAAACAAATCTCTTTACGAAGCTTTTATTTAGTATTTTATCCATGATTATCCTTATGTATTCGGGATAGGCAGCGAAGAACACTCCCAGCGCAAAGAAGGAAATATATATCAAGAGGCCTATAAACAGAGCTGTTTCAAGGCTTTTGGGAAGCCCCCAAGATCGACGTTTTATCAAGTACCAAGCGGGGAATAAAAGCACTACAATCAACCTGGCGATCGCGCTTATAAGACTCTTTAGTGTTACTATTGCTGTTGATTCACCCGGCTCAAAGCCTTGTTTATGGAGGAGATATACCTGGAGAGGCTCACCGCCTGTATCAAAAGGAGTGACACATGCTGCGAAAGCACTTGAAAGGGTAATCTTTAAAGCAACTGGGAACCTGATTTTTCCGCCCAGGGCAGATGCAAGAACCTGTATACGAACGGCATCTAAAACCCATCCTGCTCCCACCAGGCAGCCTGCTATTGCCAGCTGGGACAGATCTACCTGTAGAAGGCCCTTCCAGTTCTCACCCTTTGTAGTAATACCCAACACTATAAAAGCGGCAAATGCACTAAGAGCAATTGCCCCGGCCGTTCCTTTTAGCAATTTCTTTGCGGTAGTTGGTTGTTTCACATAATTCGCCCCTAATCACCTGGCCACCGTTTACAAGCTTTACCCCAACTCCTCGCCGAAAAGGCCGAAATTTCCCAGCCGGACATTGAGAATACAGTCCGGATCTGCAGCCTGAATATAGGCGGCAGACTAAAAGAGAATTTCCCCCTAAAAGGGAAATTTCCTTCATATCCTCACTGAAATCTTTAAAAATTATAATTACAGTACTAAACCAGATCCTTACCCGACTGTAAATCTATGCCACTATTATATAGTGCATCATATAATTCTTCAACTGCCACAACA
>JAAZLO010000078.1 GCA_012689375.1 Bacillota bacterium
ACCGCATAGGTCGAAAACTTTGTTCCAAAGCTGGGGTCAAAATCATCACAAGCCTTAATCAGCCCTATTGTCCCGGCACTTATCAAATCGTCCATATCCAGCGCGGGGTTGTTTTTTACTAGTCCTGAATATCTATTTGCCACCATGCGCACTAAACCCATATTTTCTAATATAAA
Organism: Bacillota bacterium; assembly: GCA_012689375.1. Taxonomy (GTDB): domain Bacteria; phylum Bacillota; class SHA-98; order UBA4971; family UBA4971; genus UBA4971. The sequence goes on from JAAZLO010000078.1 coordinate 177, forward strand.
AGCGTCTCGTTCCGTTTTGTTCATGAATTCACCTCATACATTTCTGCAACTTCCCCTATTATTTTATCTATCAGTTTTTCATCAATTTCGCTGGTACCGTCTAAAACCTGCACCCAGTATCCCCTTTCCTGCCGCCTGCCTTCCCTGATGCCTTCGTGGTACTCTATTGTATTTTTATTAACTCTCAACTCTGCTATTCTATTCTCCAAGCAGTTGCCTTCCAGTCCTCAACCCATGTTTTAAACCTCCCTTCTTACCTAAGATTAATCCCACATTCTTCCGACAGCACTTTCTTGCAATCCTCAAGCGATAAATAACCGCTGTGGATATCCTCAAACAGCGTATTCACCTGTCCTAAAAACCTCTGAAGCCGCACTTTGCCGAAGCCCCAATTGTCTCTTAACACCAGCAGCACCGCTGCGCTGTACATATCAACTGACTCTTTTACTGTTGCCCTTTTAATGATGGCCAGGTCATCTTTAGATAACCCGGCCCGCTCAAGCCTTCTCCTTGCTGCCCTATTCATTTTCAATCATCTTTTCCAGTTTCGCTTTAAGCTCTCTAGCTTCTACCAGATATTCGATTTTCCCGCTTAGCACCTTGCACAGCAACTTGTATATTTCTAACAGTTCTTTTTTAGTCATTGTTTTCTAACTCCTTTCGTAAATCTTTATAGTCCAAGCCTATGAACATTTTTTCAATGAATTTAGGGTTGCTTGTTTTTCGTATCATGTTTAATAAATCTCTATCCCAGTTCTTAAAAACCTCTATCCATGTGTCATCCATAAGTACATGTTGTCTTAACACAAAGATTTGTATAAAAACATCCCAAAAGATATCTGGATTGTATTCTTTTTCACTGATAAAGATTCTCCAAGCTTTTCGTAATATAGCGCTCCAAGCTGATGCCAGTTTTATAAAATTGTTTTTATCTTCATCTGTAAATGTATAATCTATGTTTGCGCCAAATTCAATTTTCGCTTCAGCGCATTTCGTGTATATATTGGCCAATTCAGGTTCGTACATATTTGTAGTCAAATAGTGTTCTATCTCTTTATGTTTTATAATATCCCCTCTCCTCATTTTTCCGTATTACCGCTCCAAACACAGCACCTAAGTCTACACCTTCGTTTTCTCGGATCCTGAAATATGTTTCTAAGCTGTGGTACATGTCAGCAGCTTCGATGTCAGCTTTATCCATATCTTCGCATGAAATTTCCTTTAAAAACTCAATCGCCTCTGAGCATATATGCATCGCTTGTACCCTTACCGTGTTTCTTTTTGTAAATATTGTTTCAGGGAAGTTGTATGTCATATTTTTTCACCACTTTTCTCAGACCTTTCTCGGCCCCCTTTAAATCCCCTGACAGTGCCTGACCCCTTAATGTCTTTATGGTCTGTTTGGGGAGCAGCTCCCTATACTTCCCCAAACTTCTTATAAACTTATTCACTGCACATCAGCTCCGGGTTTTCAAATAT
>JAAZLO010000079.1 GCA_012689375.1 Bacillota bacterium
CAGTAGATTCTGAGTTAATCTTATCGGAATATCTCGATGCAATGAATTGGTCACATGAGGACGGCCGCCCCTCCAAGGCGAAGCTTGATGAACTTGGAATGGCTGATATTATTAGGGATCTTTATTATACCGTAAGTGCATAATAGGAAGATTATTTTCTTATCGGCTAAGAACAGGTTAGGGATAATCGCGATTAGCTGGCAAAATACAGGGGGATTTTTCGGGTAGTTAAATTTTAAGCCCGAAACAGAAATTCTAAGCATACTGGAATCTGCGAAGCGTACCTTGCAGGGGGCCATTCGGAGGTGTCTTCCGGATATAAGGACGGTGGCAAACTTCAGGGGGACTAACAGAACAAATGTACCCTATGGGGTCCTCCGGACTCCCGATAGTTCCGTAGATACATTAACTGTAACCAGCTTAGTATATAGACCGCCGAGGTTCATCAGTTCTTCGTGGGTTCCTTCCTCCGCTATTTTCCCCTTATCAAGTACGATAATCCTGTCAGCATGGCGGATAGTTGAAAGACGGTGCGCGATTACAATAGTGGTTCTGCCCACCATAAGCCTTTCTAATGCCGCGGCAATTTTAGCCTCTGTCTTGGTATCTACTGCTGATGTAGCTTCATCAAGGATAAGAATAGGTGCATTATAAAGGAGAGCCCTCGCTATTGCAAGCCTTTGCTTTTGCCCGCCGGACAATCTTACACCCCGTTCTCCAATATGGGTATCATATCCATTCGGCATTTCTCTTATAAAATCATCGGCTTCGGCGGCGACAGCGGCTTTTATAATTTGTTCCAAAGTGGCATCGGGGCTCCCGTATGCAATGTTTTCCGCAATAGTCCCGGTAAATAGAAATACATCCTGTAGCACCATACTAATGTGACTGCGGAGGGAGGTTAGGCTAACATTGCGGATATCCGTTCCATCAATCAGGATACTACCACTGTTCGGATCATAAAACCTAGGAATTAGGTTGGCCATTGTGGTTTTACCGACACCTGTAGGGCCTACAAGTGCAATAGTTTCGCCGGGTTGGATATTCAAGTTGATGTTTTTTAATACAGGATCCTCCCCATAATTAAAGTCTACATCTACGAAGGCAATATATCCCTTTACCTTCTTGAGCTCTATGGCATTAGGGGTATCATGTATGTCAGGCTCTGTGTTCAGCACTTCGAAAAAGCGATCAGAGGCAGCCAAGGATTGTTGGAGGGATTCATTGAGTTGATTGAGCCGGGTAACCGGCTCATATAGGGATGTAATATACAGGAGGAATCCAGTTATATCAGCAATGGACATCTGTCCCTTGAGTGCCATTAATCCCCCGATTAAAATAACAAGTACTGTTCCGAGGCCTGCAAAGAAATCGATCCCCCCATGGAAACAGGCACTTATTGATACTGCCTTCGTTATTGCCAAGGAATGGATCATGATGCGCTCTCCAATAAATTCCGCTTCCCGTTCTTCCTGCGTAAATCCTTGGATTTCCCGTATACCGCTGAGATTATCATGCAGGGTTGCATTGAGATCACCGAGCCTTGCTTGAGCGTAACGGAATAATGGGCGTACATAACGATTATAAAAAATGAATGTCAATATGATTAGGGGAATAGGTATTAAAGTATAGACTGCTGATTTCACATTAATTGAAAAGAGCACTATAAAGACTCCAAGGACGGTAAGAAGGCTTACTATAGCCTCGGGAATTACATGGGCAATTAGAGTTTCGAAATGACTGGTATCATGAATTGCCCGTGACATAATTTCCCCCGTTTGGGTTGAGGCATAATACTTTGGTGATAATCTTTGCAAGTGCTCATATAATACTTTTCTTGCTGCAGCCACACTGCCCCACCCTGCGACATGTGCAGCCCACACTTGGAGTGCCCGGAGTGTAGGCCTGAAAATATGTATTAGGAGCAGCATCAGTGATATATTGATTATCTGGCTTTTACTGGCAGTCCCGTAAATAACACCTTCCTCAATTGTGTTGATGAGGCTTCTTATCAGCCATGGGCCTGCCAAGGTAGCGGCGGTTACCCCCAGCATTGCAACAAGAGCTATAATCATCCAAAGCCAATAATTACGGGATATTATAAGAAGGCGTGTCATATGTCGCAAAGTAATATCACCCCATGTTTCTCCTTTGAGTTTCGGGAGATCCCTTTTTTCATTATATAGGAGGCGGCAAAGGTGACAAGGGGGTGGGGCTATCATTTAATGTGACGGCAACCCCGTCCCCTTGTCACCCCTTGTCACCCTTGCACCCTTGTCACCCAAGGGTAAATTTAGAATATTAAGGAGGATTTGCTATATTCCCTGTTGAATGAATAGTAGGAAGTTTCCTCAAAATGCATGATGTGTAAGGCCGGAACATGTTTTGCCGCTATATTCCGTATAAGGAAATTATGGGGGGGGTGGATAAGGGTCCCACTAGAGCATCCGAGGTAACCACTATTTGTTTCTTTCGGGTTGGTTACACAGACACTTGACAAGTAGGAGTACTGGGGAAAAAGAGGGTTAAAAGGACTTTAAAAAGAGGGGGTATTCTACATTGTCAAAGCCACGGAACCACATCATTAGAAGTGCCATGGTGTTGTTAATTGGCGTGTTCTTTCTATTTAGCGCGGTGGGGCTTGCGGGAGAAAAGGATCCTATTGTAATTGGTTCTATTTGGGATCTTGTGGGGTTCGGCGGAGAGATTGGGCAAGCCTGTTATCGGGGGGCTCAGTTAGCGGCGGAACTAGCTAATAATGCAGGTGGTATTAAAGGAAGGAAAATCCAGTACACTAATATCGACGGTCAAAGTGAATTAGACGTCATTGCGGGAGCTGCGAAAAGGCTTACCCAGGAACTAAATGTTTTGGCCGGTGTGGGTAGTGAAGATGATTCATTGACGTCTGCGTCAGGCCCTGTATTTCAAGCCGAGAAATGCGTGTTTCTCACAGGTCCTGCAACAACCCCTACTCAGCCTAATATCGGTGAGTACATATTCATGCCTGCCTACGGTGATCATTTCCAGGGCACGGCGGTTGCCAAGTTTATCGTAGATGAACTTGGGTGGAAAAAGGTTGCTGTATTATGGGATGCAGGAAGTGCATATAGTACATACTTGTCTGATGTATTCAGCGCTGCATTTAAATACTATACTGGGGACGAGGATGCAATAGTTGTATCAGAATCCTACATGACAGGCGACTTAGTATTTACAGCCCAGTTAACCAGGATAAAGGGCAGTGAGGACAAACTTGACGGTATAGTGACGCTGCCGCCTGAACCACAGGATGCTCCGGTGTACGCAAAACAAGCAGGTAATTTAGGCATTGAACTCCCATTTTTCTTTACGGACGGAGCAGATGATATAAGCCTTGCTGAGGTAGGAGGCAGTGCGGTAGAGGGTGCCTATGTTTCCACTCAATTTGCAGGCGATTTTCCCATTACGGAACTTGGTAAGAAATTTGTAGAGAATTTTAAGGCCAAGTATAAAGAAGAGCCGGGGTGTTTTGAGGCAGTGGGCTATGATTCTATGCGCCTTGTCCTCGAATCGATAGAGACGATCATCGAGACCCGGGGAGAAGAGGCATGGGAAAGCATGACATTGGCTCAAAAACGCACAGCTATCCGCGATATGCTTCAGGATAAACCGATGTTTGAAACAACAACCATACCTATATCGTATCCCGATGTTGAGACTGCAATCTATCCCCGTTGTCCTGATAAGCCGGTAGTATTCAAGCAGGTCCAAGACGGAAAACTTCTTTATTTGACACATATGGATTCTGCAGCCTTCTCAGACGATCTGGAGCCAATACTTAAAACTATGGGAGTAAAGTAACCGGTTAATTCAGGCGATTTATAGATTTACAATTAATTTAGGGGCACCGGGCAGATTGAGGCTCTGTGCCCCATCGCCTAAGGTAGCAAGGGGGAGACGAATTACATGGAAGTATTACATGTAACCGGGCTTACCAAACACTTCGGCGGGCTTACTGCAGTGTCCGAATTCGATTTTAGTTTAAAAAATCGTGAATTGGCGGGGCTTATAGGTCCTAACGGGGCGGGAAAAACCACAGTGTTCAACCTTATGACCGGGATTCTCAAACCTGATCAAGGAAGCGTGCTGTTCCAGGGGGAGGATCTCGCCGGTAAACCCCCCCATATTTCTTCTAATAAAGGACTTGTCAGGACATTTCAAAATATTCGTCTCATGTCCAATATGACTGTAATGGAAAACCTTATGCCCGCATTTCATCACCGGATTAATTATTCTCTTGCTGGTGCTATGTTGGGTACTCCGGATTTTAAAAAAGTTGAAACGGAAATGGAAAATACCATTGCTGACGTACTCGGGAAAATGGATATAATCCAATATGCCTATGAGAATGTAACAGATCTTCCCTACGGGGTCCAAAGAAAGGTAGATATAGCACGGGCCTTATGTATGAATCCAAAGGTGCTTCTTTTAGATGAGCCTACGGCGGGTCTGAATCCTATAGAAGCAGACGAAATAGTTAACATTATCAAGTACCTGAATGAAAATCTTGGAATCAGTCTCGTAGTGATAGAACACAATATGAGGGTCATTATGAGCATATGTACCAGGATTGTTGTAATGCATGAAGGTAGCGTTATTGCCGAAGGTACCCCCGGCGAAATACAGGACAATCCGGATGTCGCCAGGGTCTATTTAGGCAGTAGACGGATGTATAAAGCTGTTGCAGGGGGGGAGTGATGCTTTATGCTTCTTGAACTGGACAATATAACCACGGGATATGGAAAAGCCCAGGTTTTGAAGGATATCTGCCTTCATATCTGCGAAGGTGAGATTGTGGCATTGCTGGGGGCAAACGGGGCAGGCAAAAGCACTACACTCCGTTGTATTGCAGGCGTAATTCAACCTTGGGAAGGTAATATAAAATTCAGGGGTGTGGATACCGGAGGGGTCGCCCCGTACATTCTTGTATCGAAGGGTATATCCTATTGCCCGGAGGGACGCGATGTATTTGCAAATCTTACGGTTCTGGAAAATCTTAAAATAGGGGCCTACTTAGTTGATGATGAGAAACAATCGGAGTTTCGTCTCGAATGGGTCTACGATCTGTTTCCCAGGCTTAAGGAACGCCAGAGGCAATCGGCAGCTTCATTAAGTGGGGGGGAACAACAAATGCTCGCTATAGGAAGATCCCTTATGGCTAACCCTAAACTGCTAATGCTGGATGAACCATCCTTGGGTGTTGCCCCTATACTTATTGAAGCCATTTATAGCAAGATACAAGAAATTAATGCCTCTGGGACATCTATTCTTCTTGTGGAACAAAATGCAAACTTGGCTCTGGAAGTTGCAGATCGGGCGTATGTCCTTGAAAAAGGTGAGGTATGCCTTGAAGGTACAGGTTTTGAGCTACGTGACAATGAGCATGTGAAAGCTTCTTATCTGGGAATAGCTTAAGGGGTGGTCACTGTGGGATTATATTTGGCGCAACAATTGGTAAATGGTATCTCATATGGCAGTATACTTGGTTTATTGGCGGTAGGATACACAATGATATACGGGATATTGGGACTGATTAACTTCGCACACGGCGAAGTTTTTATGATTGGCGCTTTTATATGTTATCTTGCCAGCGCAGTGCGGGGAATGCCGTGGGTTATAGGTGCGATATTGGCCTTGGTTACCAGTACTGCAGTGGGATTCTTGCTTCAAAGATATGTATACCGGCCTACTACAGAAAAGAAAGCACCATTATTAACTGTTTTTATTGCTTCGTTTGCAGCATCGATAGGACTCCGTCATATTGTGATGATGTTTTATACAGATAAACGCCGCGCGTTTCCTATCCCAGGGGTATTTGAAAGGATGTTTTTGGTTGGGGGGATAGCCATCGGCTTGCGTGACATAGTCATTTTCATAGTAACCATCGCAATAATGTCTGTTTTAGCTTATTTTATACGCTACTCAAAGACAGGTATGGGTATGCGTGCAGTATCGTACGATAAAAATACCGCCGAACTTGTAGGTGTGAATAGTAGAAAGGTGACTATTGCCGCCTTTATAATTGGTTCTGCCCTAGCGGGACTTTCAGCACTTGTATATGGATTGAGTTTTGGTATCGTAAATCCGAGCATGGGTATTACCCCTGGATTGACAGCTTTTATTGCTGCGGTATTAGGTGGAATAGGAAATGTAACCGGTGCAATGATCGGTGGATTTATAATAGGCCTTGGCGAAGTGCTATTTGTTGCACTGCTGCCTGCATCCTTGTCACCCCTTAGACCCCTTTTTGTGTGGGCATTGTTGTTTGTAATTTTGTTTATTAAGCCTAGTGGGCTTTTCAGGCCAAACGTTAAATTCGAGGAGATATGGGAATGAGAAACGTAAATCCGGATAATAGCAGAAAACAAAGGATTTTGAAAACACTGATATTTGCCGCTATCATTATCGGTATATTAGCGCTTGCCGACACCAAACTAAGAGGTTTCTATCTTGGTGTTTTTTTGTTGTTCGGAATAAATGCCATAGCTTGTCTGGGTGTAAGCATTACCAACAGCTACGCCAATATATTTTCCCTGGGCTTTGGCGGAATAATGCTTATGGCGGCATATACGTGTGTTCTTTTTACACTTCCTGTGAGTTATAAGGAGTCTACCCTAACATTGCCGTTATGGCTTGAAAACCTTCAAGCTCCCTTTATTTTAGCCTTAATCGTTTCGGGGATTGTAGCGGTTTTATCCAGCATTGTGCTGGTATTGCCTGCGTTTAGATTGCGGGGCCACTACTTTGTCCTTGCATCCATGGGTATTAACATTGTAATGACTAATTTAGCAATTAATATGCGTGCATATACCCATGGACCTTTGGGCCTTCGTAATATCCCGTTTCATACGAATGTTTGGTGGGTATACGGCTTATTAGCATTAACTGTGTTTTTCGTGACGAGATTTAAAAGATCAAAGTTTGGCAGGGCTCTGATTGCTATAGGTAAGGATCAAACCCTTGCAGCCGCCCTAGGTATAGACGTAGTTAAATACAAAATTTACGCTTTTGTAATAGGCAGCTTTATAGTGGGAATTTCAGGTGCTCTGTGGGTGCATTATACGGGATCAATGCATCCCAATGTATTTGATCTTAACTTTGTATTTCATATTATTGCCATGCTTGCAGTGGGTGGGAGCGGATCTGTTACAGGTGCATTACTCGGTGCCGCAATAATTACCGCCTTTACCCACTTAGCCCGGCCGATTCAGGAGGGGTTTGCTCTCTTTAGTTTTGATGTACCCCCTTTGATTGGTTTAATACAAGTACTTTTAGCTGTCGTGGTTGTCCTCATTATGATATTCAGACCTGATGGGTTAATTGGTTCCCGGGAAATTACGTTTAATTCAGTTAAATGTAATTTTGTAATGCCAAAGGCACGTGAGGAGGAAAAAGGATGAAAGTCATCCGGCGAGATCGTCTGATTTACTCCATGGGACCCGGACATAAGCCTGTTTTATACATAGATCCCGGAGAAACAATATTAGTCGAAACTGAAGACTGTTTCGGGCATCAAGTGGTTTCATCCGGATATTCATTAGATGACGGTTTTAATCATGACTACCTAAACCCTGCTACAGGCACTATTTTTATAAACGGGGTTGAGCCGGGTGATGTGTTAAAAGTTTATATCGATAAGATTTCCTTGAATTCCAGGGGGGTCGTAGTTGCATATAGGGGGTGGGGCCCGCTGGGAAATCGTATTGAGGGTACCCATGTGAGGGTTGTGGAAGTTTCAGAGAACCATGCATTAATAAACGGGAGAAAGATTCCATTGAACCCAATGATCGGGGTAATTGGGGTAGCACCCGCTGAAGGCAGTGTACCTAACAGTACACCCGGGCCCCACGGAGGAAACCTGGATACCAAAGAAATAACTGAAGGGGCTATATTATACCTGCCTGTATTTATGCGTGGGGCTCATCTTGCATTAGGAGATCTCCATGCTGCCATGGGCGACGGAGAAGTATGCGGCACCGGTGTTGAGATTAGGGGTGCTGTGCGTATGCAGGTAAGCATAGCCAACAATTATACATTTAAATCACCGGTGATTGAGAGCAAAGATGCATTCTTCTTTTTAGGGAGTTCACCTGATATTGAAGCAGCGGTTAAAATAGCGACCGACTCGGCAGTCAGATATATTTCCGAACAAAACAATATCTCATGGATAGATGGATACATTCTTGCAAGTCTTCGCTGTAATCTCATGTTTAGCCAAATTGTGAACCCATGGAAAACAGTAAAAATGAGAGTCGAAAAGGAACTGCTTCACTTGTAAGACATGACAGGGGCATGACAGGGGGACGGGGTTATCGTCACATTGCTATGGCCCTTCTTCCCGATGTGACGATAACCCCGTCCCCCTGTGAGCCATTTGCGCTGTAAAGAAAGCCCATAGTAATGCAGGTTTAAAAGGAGGGTAAAAAATAGTTTCCCCCATATAAATGGGTTATTTTGAAGATAAAAAGTGAAGGCAACCAGCCCTTAAGTGTCG
>JAAZLO010000080.1 GCA_012689375.1 Bacillota bacterium
GCAGCAACCATGGTATTTGCCCTCGGTGCCCAGGATAAACTGGTAGGGCTCGATCCGGAAACCAAGGAAAAGGCAGTCTATGTAGCATGGCCACCAAAGGGACCTTCAGGCTCCAATATAGAAGATATCATTGCTCTTGATGCAGATTTTGTTCTAGTCTCAGCCGGAAATCAAGATCTTATAAAGGTAATGGAAACCCATGGGATTAATGTGTTCGGTGTTGCAGCGGAAAACCTGGATCAACTTACGGATTCTATGATAAACCTTGGCAAGGCTTTCGGAAAAGAAGAAAGGGCGAATCTGTTCACATCCTATTACGATGAAATGGTGGCAAAAATTAAAAATAGGACGGCTCATCTCACCCAGGAAGAACGGACTGGTGTATATCTTGCAGGTTCAAGTTTGCTAAGCACATGCGGGGAAAAAATGTATCAACATCATATTATTGAACTGGCAGGCGGCAGAAACGTAGCTTTAAGCGACAATGACGAGATCATGCTAGGCGAAAGATGGATTGAAATATCCCCTGAACATATTGTGAGATGGAACCCTGAGATTATTGTCGTTGTCCCATATGTGGCAGATACAACCCCTGAAGAAATTCTGAAAGATGAACGGTTTCAAGGAGTAAATGCAGTTAAGAATGGCCAAGTATTCTGGTTCCCGTCAAACTTGATACCCTGGGATTACCCTTCACCACAAGCCATATTAGGTATTGAATGGCTAGCAAAGAAACTTCACCCCCAATTGTTTGCAGATCTTGATGTTATGGATGAAGCAAATAAGTTCTTTAATATGCTTTACGGCGTAACCTATAGCGAATTAGGCGGTGTATTAGACTAAGACAATGATGAAGGGAGTACGTCAAGTTGATATGTAATTACTGCGAGTGGCGATGTGACTTGGGGAATGGAAAACCCGGTATATGCCAAATGTACATGGAAAAAGACAACCGAATAGTTGAAAAATACCCTAATTACTACACAACTTATCACGCAACACATATAGAGTCATTGCCGTTCTTCCATGCGTACCCAGGCAGTAGGACTTTACAAATCGGGAGCAGAGGCTGCAATTTTGATTGCCATTATTGCAGTAATGCATATGTAGCTAAAAGTCTTCCCGGGGAAGTATACACATTTAATATGACACCTCAAAGAATTGTAGATGTTGCTAAACAAACCGGGTGTCATAATATAGTGTTCAGTGTTAACGAACCAACTGTATCCTTCCCTTCCTTTTTGGAGATCGCAGAGGAAGCCCGGATATCTGAATTTCCTATAGGCTGCATGACTAACGGTTATATGACACAGGAATCAACAGATATTCTGTCTAGCGTATGTGAATTTATTAATATCAGCCTTAAAGGCTTTAGCCAGGAATTTTATAGAAAATATACAGGTATACCCGATTTTAAACCTATTTTAAGGAATATAGAAAAACTTGCCTTGACAAACCACATTGAAATAACAACCCCGATTATTCAGGATATAAATGATGACAAAATTATAGAAATAGCTAAATTTATTGCATCAATAGATAGGAACATCCCATGGCATGTATTTCGCCTTCTTCCTGAATATAAAATGGAAGATAAAGATTATCCCAGTATTCAAGAAATTAATAAAAAGCTAGAAGATGCAAGGGGCATTCTCCCATACATTTATTTTAGCAACTTTATAGGCTCAGTATGGGTAAGTACACATTGTCCCTCCTGCGGACAAAAAATAATAGAAAGGTTTAACCTGGGTGGATGTGGGGGAAAAATGGTGAAATACTCCCTCCTCGAGGATAAAAAATGCCCTTATTGCGGGGCCCAAATAGAAATTCACGGTGAATATACACAATGGAATTCGAGGGATGAAAGCTATGGCATACGCAATCCTGGATGTTAGGGAGTGGGATACAGTTGTTCGAATGGATACAGGTGAACCCCTGCCTATGAATTCACCGAAAGTAAACACTCCTATGCTCGATATGGCACGACAAGTCATAAAAGGTCATCCTTACCCCGGAGACTTTTCATCTAAAAGTATCGAATGGGTAACTGATACAGCATTGAGACTGTGGAAAACATACGATCCGCATTTTATGTTTATGATCTATGCACAACCCGGAATCCTCGGGGGGGTTAAATATATGACACCGGATCGCTGGAACAGCTTGGTGTGTCGTGTGTTTCAGAATGTGAACCGGTTTATTGAAATAACCGGATATATCCCGATTATTGTTGGGTTAGGAGATATGGTTCCTCTCAAGGAGTATATTGATTTATCCGGATTGGACGGCATAGGCTACATAAGGATGCCTAACCGACGTTACGCAGGCTTTTATAACCCGACTGATCGTGATATTTCCCGATTTGATAGAATGCCGGGCATAGAAAGAACAGTTAGTAAATGCGACTTTATCAACTTATTCGAACCTTCCGATGTTTTTAGGGAAAGACTCCCTGACTATCTGATAGTAGCCAAGGAAGGCTATTCCTTTAAAACCTTGGGCACCTCATCGAGAACAGGGTATAAAACTATTGCGAAAAACGAGGCCATACCTGTCTATACAGGACTGCCTAATACCGAAATAAATTCATTGGTGGACTTAAAGGATACAGTTATAAAAAATATAAACCACCAACGAATAGCCTTGATATTATTAGACGGCATAGGGACTAAAGACTTCCCCGGTGAATACAGGCTTTGTAATAACAGCCTGTATTGGTATACATACTGCCAAGGAGACGACAGTTACTTTGCCGTAAGTTGTGGGGAACACTTCCAACATAGTGACTATCCCCCGGGTTGGTTGGATTTCACTGAAGATTTTGAAATGAAAACATACCCTTACGATGGATTTATTGAGAAGCCGTTATCCGGAAGTATCGGAAATTACCTTAGGACCAAGATGGGGATCACAAGTGCTGCCGCAGGAAGCAGAAGTACATTTACCCATTTGTCCGGAGGTGCGGATATTTGTATAGAATGTTGCTGCTGCGGGCTGTACAACTACGGTACAAAAGCAGTGATATATAAAACTCAGGCATCATAAGGAGGAATAAAACATGCAAAAAACAGAACCCGGTGTATGGAGTAAACGAAAGGCATCAACTTTTTGGGTGACTCTAGCATTAGCTGCACTTTTTATTTCACTGGCCGGGACTCATGTAGCCCAGGCCTCAACGAATTCTTCAACAGTTGTTGTTACTGACGGCTTAGGCAGAACGGTAGAGCTCACAACACCTATACGAAGAGTAGTAATCAGTTATCCCATTGCAACGGAATTATTATTTGCCCTTGGTGGTCAGGATACGATCGTAGGAATAGACAGCCCTTCACAGAAATCCGAGTTTTTAAATAGTCTGAAACCGAATTTGGCAACAACAATTTGTGTAGGGGGACCCAGGGATCTCAACATTGAGCAAGCCATTGCATTAGAACCTGATCTATGGCTTATATCCCGGAGTGAAGAATTAGTGGAAGGCCTTGAAGCCCGCGGTATAAAGAACATATTTGCAGTTAAAGCCGAGGATCTGGATCAACTTAGATCAAGCATGGAGAATTTAGGGAAAGCCTTTGGAAAAGAGGAACAAGCTAAAGTATTTACCTCTTATTATGATAAAACACTGGAAACTGTCGCAGAAATAGCATCCGATTTGAAAGAAGAAGAAAAGCCCCTTGTGTACGTTGTCGGGCGTGACGGATTACTGTCAACCTGCGGAACTGATATGTACCAGCAGTCTGTTATAGATCTTGTAGGCGGACGTAATGCAGGCGCAAGTGAAGAAGTCTCTGATATAGCCAGGGGATGGTTTACTGTATCCCCTGAACAAATAATAAAATGGGATCCTGATTTTATTCTGGTAGTACAATATGCAGCAGATGTCACACCTGAAGATGTTTTAAACGATCCCAGATTCCAGGGGGTCAGTGCAGTTCGTAATAAACGTGTGTTTTGGTTCCCCTCTAACTTACAATCCTGGGATTATCCATCTCCCCAGGCTGTTTTAGGAGTCAAGTGGCTGGCCCAGCTCCTCCATCCGGATAAGTTCGTTGATTTTGATGTGGAAAAAGATGCAGATGAGCTCTTCCTCTCTTTATACGGAAAGTCCTTTACTGAGTTAGGTGGAACCTTTTAACTAAAACTATGCCGGATAGGGAGCTAAACTCTTATAATCCCGGGGAAGGCTCCCTATCTGTTTCATATTCAGGTGGTAATTTGATGAGACACAATCACATAAACATAATAGCCTTTGCTGTACTTCTGGCTTCTCTATTATTATCTGTTTCTATCGGCAGGTATCCATTAAAAGTGGCATCCACATTA
>JAAZLO010000081.1 GCA_012689375.1 Bacillota bacterium
GGTAAATTGGGTAGAAAAAAGGCTATTATTGCTGTGGCGAGAAAGATATTAGCGCTTGCTTACAGGCTGCTAAAATCTGAAGAGTTCTATGACCCAATGGTGGCAAAAGTGCCAGTTCAATCGCCAAGTTAAGATAATAGCCTTTATATCTATATGTTACTTGTTGTCTGCGATAAAAGCAATATTTGCAGGTTTATTTTGGGTTTGTCTTTTTTAAGTCATTCGGTTTATAAAGGGGATCTATTTACACATTAACCGTCCCCTTGTGTCCACTTCTTTAAAAATTTTTTAGGGCAAAGAACTAGTGTTTTTTCTACTAAATTTTACCGGAAATTATTTATTTACCATTCGCAACACCTTCCTACTAGTGCTGGATCTTTAACAAATAATTGCCTGCCACTTTGCATAAATGTTCAACTCCTTTTGTTGGTGGTTTTACCCATTTACACAAAGTCTTATACGTAGTTAAGGTTGGAGTTTAAAATTTCCGCCGGATTACAAAAAGTACCCAGTTTCCTAGTTCTGAACATCATTGATACAGATTTGCATCAGCTATTATTGTAGAATAGGTGTCATAGTTAGACATTTCGATCCGTAACCGTAAAACACCTGATAAGTCAATGTCAAATTCTACAGGTGTTTTACCAGGTTTCATTCCATCAGAAAAAAGTAGCTTGTCGTCCCCGTATATTTTTAATTTCCCTTCTGCCCTTTGTTTGCTCCGATCAATATATCTTAAAATATAGCTACCCTTCAGTCTTCTGTACTTACCATTTAAAACATAATCTACTGTTGCATAATAATCAGCATAACGAGATAAACTATTAATCCCGCTTAAACCCTCCACATACGAGTTGCCAAGGTTATCCCGTGGATTATCAACTTTATCCCAACTTCCTGTTGCATTAAAATAATCCAGATCATTTAGCGAAATGGCAGGTTCATCAGAGTCATGCTTGCCTATATAAATGCTGTTTGTTTTTCCATCCCATAATATTGGTTTCCCCAGTGCTTCTGAAACTGCCCTTACCGGTAAATAAGTAGTTCCCTGGTAGATGAAAGGCTCTACCGAGTTACCCAGGCCATCTTTAGGGCTGATTAATAAATCATCGACATAGATCTTAATATTTGCGTACGTGGCGCTAATTTGTTTGGTGGTGTTTGCTGCAAAAGCCGGTACGAATGCTGTAATAATAACCATAACCACCATTCCCAGAACAAAAAACTTTACCTTGTCAAACCTTTTCACTTTCTTTTGCCTCCTTAAAATTCTTAATCAACTATTTATTACTATTTCGTAATCCCCGTAAAGTGTTTTAAAAACTATGCTACATGAACCTTCTTTATTCACCCATTCTATCCAGCCGGGATGAAATGTTACATCTTTTTCTTCCCTGGGTAGAACAACCCAGTATTTACAGTTGTTTTTGTTCACCAGGACAATTTTTTGAACTCCGCAAGTATCAAGATCAACTTTATAGGTGTACACCTTGGTAACCTGAGCTATACTGTCACCACCTGGGTCATAGGAATGGGAATATTTGAAACAATCCTTATTAATTGTTGTTCCTTTGAGCTTTATTTGGAAGTCTAGTTTTCCGCTTAAAATGGGCTCCAAATGTGGGCTCCAACCCTCAACAGTGTAATCTTCAAAATGTAATACTTCTATGACAAAATCGTTGTTTGAAAGGTTGGGTAGATACGGTTTTGTATCAAGGGGAAGAAATTCAAATTTTTCATCCGTAAAAACAATTTTTTTCCATGATCCTGCTCTATACATGGGATGTATTTCGTGGAAATAAGCCAGTAGTTCTCCGTTTTTGTATTTTATTAATACATTGCTATCTCCTTTGTATTCTGACGTGTATAGTATTTTATCTTTGTCCAGGAAAATGTATCTACCCACGTGATAGTCGGAAGGGTAGGGTTCTTCAGTTTTTATCAGCAGTTTGTCTTCAGTGTTAACTGCAAATGCATTACAAGTCTTGTAGTCATCGTGAAACCGGGGGTGAATGTTGAAATTATGTGCAACGTTTTCTTTATAGCGCAATTTATAACCACCACGGTGTTGTTCCAATACTATAATTTCTGTGCAGGGGGTAAACCAGGGGTCGCTGGTATCGTACGTTATCCCTACAAGGCAGGTAATCCCTTCAAAACAATTGTGAATAATATACATAATTTTATCGGATGCCTGGGTATAGGGGGCGAAGTACTGTCTGTATTGGGTTAAATTTAATACAATTGCCTCTTCATTCCGGACACGTTTAACTTCAGCAAACAGCTTTTTCAACTCAGCCACCCGGGAGGATTTATCATCTGTGGAGTCGTTTTCCGTAGCCGGGGCGGAAAGTGCAAACTGGGCGATTTTCTCGTCATATTGTTCCAGATCCAGATCCAGCA
>JAAZLO010000082.1 GCA_012689375.1 Bacillota bacterium
CCCTTAATACACGTAATGTTTTTTATCCCCCGGCATGCCGTCCCATTTACATCAGTTTTGTAGTTGTACAGAACGTACAAGCGTTAAATTGAAGTAATTCATTCAACTAGAACCAATTGTTATCGACGGTACTGGAGTTCCTCTACAGATGAAGGCCCGCCTGCTCTACTTCCTACAAAGGCAAGCAGGTTTTCCCAGGCGATTTCACTGAGATTATCAGGTGCACGACTTATGTAGCCTGCTTCTTCCATGAAATCTGCAAAACCTAAAAGGCCATATGGAGCAGTTGTATAATTCATGCCTGGCCATGTCAGGTATGAATACGTTTTTTCCGGGGTAAGCCCGAATTCCGGTGCTAGGAGATTAGCTGCTTCTTTCTTGTTTTCATTAATCCATGCCATCGCTTCACTTATAGCATTGACAAAGCAAGCATATGCCACCGGTTTTTCATCGTGGAACTTTTTAGATGCGACACCTACATTAAAACTGAAAGGCTGACCAAAGGCTTCGACATCATCGGTAATTGTATGAAAACCCGGTTGAGCAAGCTCTTCAAAGAGGTATGGCGGTGTAGTAAAATGAGCGACAATTCCCCGTTTCGAAATTAGGGCAGCGGCTCCATCCGGATGCGCCATTGCAACGAGATTCTGATCTAGGGCAGACGCTGAACCCAGCTCCTTTTCAGCAGCCATTGCCAGGAGGATATGTTGGACACTCCCCGGTGACGGGAGGGCGATCTTATCTGTAGACTTTAAATCTCCCAGACTGGTTATTGACGTGTCGTAAGTCACAAGTCCTACGGGGACTACCACGAATCCCAGTGCTGCCTTCCACGGACAACCTTTATCCCAACCAATTAAAAATGGCGGAATGCCCATGAACCCCACATCCGCTTCGCCGGATACCAACCCTTCACGGACTGCAGCTCCGGATCCGTACTCCCTCCAGATAGGCTTCAGGCCATACTTTTCAAAGATACCGTGTTCCCGGGCAACCATAAGAGGGGCATATACCAACCCAAATTGACCTGCGATCTGAATCTCATTGACCGGTGCGGCAAGTATTGGGCCGAAATTAAAAACGTTAAGACCACCTATAAGCAAGAGGATAAACACTGCAACTCTGATAAATCCCTTCATAAAATTAATCCCTCCATTTTTGTCAGTAGGCTTTTACCTTGCTATAATCTGCCTACAAAATAAAAACCACACTATCATTAAATATGAAAACAGGGGTGTTGTTGTGACAGGGGCACATGACAGGGGGACGGGGTTATTGACACATACAGTCAGGTACAGGGGGTTAGGTTGATTAGCCAGTTTTGCAGGAACTGGTTTGAAATGTTCTATTGTCTGCAGCACCCGGAGCCCCTTTTCAGTTACTACAATAAAACTGAACACTAATGATTATCCGGATCTAAATATTTTAAGAAGGAGGGCGGTAATCCCAGCTGCAGCCAAAGGCCCAACAGGAATCCCCCGAAATAAAACCACCCCGATGATCGTCCCTAGGATGATGCCTGATGTAATTTGGGGCTGTCGGGTGAGTAAAGAAATTCCCTGCCCGCTTATGCAGGTTGCGGCTGCACCACCCACCATTGCAAGGATACCCGGTAAAGAAAAAAATGTATCGAAAATTTGACCTACCGTTATTTGCCCCTTGGTAAAGGGTGTGAGAATTGCAATAGTGAGGAAAACGAGGCCCAACTGGAGGGCCCTTTCTTCGAAGAAAACAATGACGCTTGTAAAGCCAGCTGATTTCACAAAGAGCAAAATGGCAGATGCCCCTGTTATCAATGAGTTGCCGGAAATAAGGCCTGCGATTAGGATAATTAGGATGGGTAAAGCGGTGTTCATTTTATGCACGCTCCTTTACAGGATTGCTCGGATTAGGACCTACATCACATTCTTATTTATATAATTGCGAAAAGAGACTGAAATGCCAGGGATCAGCTTCGCCAAGCATCGTACAGGGGATGGAGCATTAGAAACCAGGGAGGGAAAATTTAGACTTTATATACTGTATTTAGATGGTGCAGAAAGGCTACACTACAAGACGGACAATATCCAAATAGGGGTGTCGAGGCAGAGTGAAATCTAAAAATATCCTTCCCTTTGCAGTGTTGTGTAGTGTTCCATTTGTGATGGTGCTTGGTAATTCTATGCTTATTCCCGTATTGCCTAAGATCAAGTCCACACTCCACCTAACCCAAATACAAACAGGCCTTATTATAACAGCCTTCTCCATCCCGGCAAGTCTTGTTATTATGTTCGTGGGTATCCTCTCTGACAGAATTGGGAGGAAAAAGGTGATTTCACCTGCTTTGATTATTTACGGAATGGGAGGGGCAGGTGCGGCTCTGGCCGGAATATTTCTTGAAGATCCGTACCCTTCTATTATAGTAGCCAGAGTAATTCAAGGTATAGGGGCAGCGGGGACAGCTCCTATAGCTATTGCATTGGCAGGTGATATATTTCAGTCGAAGGAGCGAAGCAAAGCTCAGGGCTTACTTGAGGCATCCAATGGCTTAGGTAAAGTCCTAAGTCCGGTGCTCGGGGCAGGCAGCGGGCTTCTCAGCTGGTGGGCACCGTTCGCTTTATATTCAGGCATTGCAATACCTGCAGCGATCGCTGTTTGGTTTCTCATCCCCGAGCCTAAGCAGAAGGGGACAAAGGTTCCGATACATCAATATTTCCATGAATTAGGCGGGATTTTAAAGAAAAAGGGCCGATCCCTGACTGCTTGTTATATTGCAGGCGGGGTGGTTCTGATGATCCTATTCGGCGTACTATTCTATTTTTCGGATTTGCTTGAATCCAAGTTTGATGTAACAGGACTGCCAAAAGGGGCTATAATAGCTGTCCCAATACTTATTATGTCGGTTACTTCATTTCTGGTAGGTATTTTTATGCAAACTCACAGGGACCGGCTGAAAACAGCAACATGGTTAGGCTTATTAGTGATTGCAGCTGCTCTGGGGGTATCGTCACTTATTAAGGGTGCTCTGTGGCTTGGCATTGCCATGGCTTTTGTCGGGCTTGGTAGCGGATTTGTATTGCCGTCATTGGATACAATGATAACAAGTGCTGCGGGTGGGCAGGCCAGGGGGATGGTGACCTCAATATACGGGGCCGTACGATTTTTTGGGGTGGCATTGGGCCCTCCAGCTTTCGGGTGGCTTATGGATCATGGGCGCTTTGTTATTTTTATACCCCCTGCAGTACTGTCAGCGGCAGCAGGGATATTTGTTACGCTTGCATTACAACCTAAATTATTGGAACCCCCAAAGACCCCACAACAGACGTGATGGGGTGATAGGGGTGATAGGGGGGGGGTGACAGGGGGACGGAGTTATTGACACATATACCGAAATGAAGGAACCGGGGCAAATTGAAAGCGCAAATAACCTGCTGGCATACCTGCGTAACGAATACAATGATAAATTCGCAATTCCCCTTTAGAATAATTTTTAATGAAAAACTTTGCCCTTAAACGCCGTATATGTTATTATCAGGTACCGGGATAGAATCTGGGGGTAAAATTTAGATTTAAAAAAATGATAAAATCAATCTAAGCGGAGAGATACCCAAGTTGGCTGAAGGGGAAGGTTTGCTAAACCTTTAGGCGGTGCAACAAACCGCGCGAGGGTTCGAATCCCTCTCTCTCCGCCACTTATTTTCTTCTCAGCCTTTTTAATTTGGTAATCCTTCTTGAATTATATTAGCATTGGAATTCAGTTATTGCTTTAAACATAATAAAATTGTATTTTTATAGATAATCCTAATTGACTAATCGATTTGCTCTTTAAGGGAAAGGATGGATCAATACGAATAAAATAATAGCACCGGTGATAATCACTTGCTTATTCACTGTATTACTTGCGTCTTATGTCATTTATATTGTGAAATTTGTACCATTCCTGTGGGTGAAAATAGCAGGGGTGTTAGCTGTATTAGCGTTAATCGTAACCGCCATATACGTGCTATTTGAAAGAGTAAATGAGATAAGGAGCGGGGAAGAGGATGATCTTGGTAACTACTGATTATATTACAGGGAAAAACCTGGAGACCATCGGTTTGGTTAAAGGCGGCACAATCCAAACGAAACATATTGGTAAGGATATAAGCCAATTCCTGAAGCACTTGGTAGGGGGGGAACTCAAGGCCTATACTGAAATGATGGACAATGCCAGAGCCCTTGCAACAAAAAGAATGGTTGAAGAGGCAGAAAAGTTAGGTGCTGATGCGGTGGTAGGCATTCGATTTTCCTCGGCTGCTGTCATGCAAGGTGCGGCTGAAATAATTGTGTACGGAACTGCTGTAAAATTTATGTGACAGAAGTGTATGGCAGGGATCTTGTCCTTGGGTGAGGGATATGCTATATTAGCAAGTAACGGGATGGAATTCAAGAATAAATCCCCAGCCTAGCGAAAAGTTACAGAAACAACCTAAGCGGAGAGATACCCAAGTTGGCTGAAGGGGAAGGTTTGCTAAACCTTTAGGCGGTGCAACAAACCGCGCGAGGGTTCGAATCCCTCTCTCTCCGCCATATTTTTATAACAAAACTATTGCAGGGTTCTAATGTGGCAAGCACGTTCTTAATGAACATACGCTTGCTATTTTTTATTTAAAGGTGGTGTGCGATGGTTTCATGGGAATACCTAAACGTGGGAATATAGGGACATTCCTTTGACATAGTTACACTTATATGGTATTTAATACCATAGAGGTGATCCCATGCCCCGTGCTGCGAGGAGAAAAAGTGCGAGTGGAATATATCACATTATTATGAGGAGAATAAATCGCCTGATTCTTTTCAAAGAGGAAGAGGACAGTGTCAGGTTTATTGAAACTCTACAAAAATACAAGGAAATTTGCGGGTACAGGTTATATGCGTATTGTTTGATGGGAAATCATATTCATTTACTATTAAAGGAGGACAAAGAGCCGCTTGCAACGATTATGCGGAGGATATGTGGTAGTTATGTGTTATGGTACAACAAAAAATACGATAGGACAGGGTGCTTATTTCAGGGCAGGTTTAAAAGTGAACCGGTTGAGAATGAAGTGTATTTTCTCACTGTCCTCCGATACATTTTCCAAAACCCTATAAAGGCCGGTATTGTATTTGAAGTCCGGGATTATGATTGGACGAATTATGCCGACTACATTGAAGGAAATAACAGAACTGATATTGATTTCGCCCTTAATATTTTTCATACCGATCGGGAAAAGGCTATAAGTAGATTCATTAAATTTATAAATTTAAAAAACAACGATAAATGTTTGGATGTGTCAGAAAGAAGGAGAATAAAAGATCATGATGCTATAAGGATGATTAAAAAACGGTGTAAGATAAGCTGTGCAACAGATATTCAGAAGTTTGATGTAGATAAAAGAAATTTATGTCTGAGAGATTTAAAGGAAGTAGATAAATTATCCATACGTCAAATTCAAAGGTTAACAGGAATCGGGAGGGGGATAATCCAAAGGGCTTGATGTGACAGTAACCCCGTCCCCCTGACACCCCCTGACACATTGACAAAATGTAAAAGCCTGCATAAAATATAATCATAAGTGCGCCCGTAGCTCAGTGGATAGAGCATCTGACTTCGGATCAGAAAGTCGGGGGTTCAAATCCCTCCGGGCGTGCCACTTTTTTCCGGTTAAGTAAATTAGTAAGACAGGAATGCCACGATTTTTAAAAAGGTGGAACTTAATATTGAAATTGTGATAACATCCTAATGATTAATGATTATATTTACATAATATAGGACTGATGCTACCTTTATTTCATGTACATCAACTGAGCCGCGAGTCTTTTCCCTGTGGGGGTAGCAGCAAGCCCCCCAAGTGCAGTCTCCTTTAATGAAGCAGGCATTTCACGTCCGATTAATGCCATGGTTTCTATAACTTCATCAGGGGGTATTACGCTCTCAATCCCTGCAAGGGCCATATTAGCTGCAGCCAACGCTACCCCAACACATATGGCGTTTCGTTTTACACATGGTACTTCTACAAGGCCAGCTACTGGATCGCAAACAAGACCTAAGAGTCCCTTAAAAGCAAACGCCAAAGCATTGGCTGACTGGTTCGGTGTTCCCTTGGCCAGCTCAGTTGCAGCAGAAGCAGCCATAGCCGCTGCAGCGCCGCATTCTGCTTGACAGCCGGCTGCAGCCCCCGCTAAGGTGCTGCTCCTTGCAATAATTTCACCGGTTGCTCCTGCTGAAAAGAGGGCCTCTATAATAAGGCTGTCATTAGTATTAAGTGTTTCAGCAACTGATAAGAGCACACCGGGAAGTATGCCACATGATCCCGCTGTCGGAGCTGCAACAATTCTACCCATAGCTGCATTTACCTCAGAAACAGCGAGGGCATAAGCTATTGCAGAATTGAGGGGCTCATTCCCGATCAGAACACCTTCCGCCTTGGCTTGCAGCATCTTAAGAGCATTCTCCCCGATAAGTCCGCTTTTTGAATTTATACCTTGAAGCCCCCGGGCCACCGATGCCCGCATTACCTTAAGCCGCCTTTCCATTTTTTCGTTAAGCTCGGAGATGGAAAGCCCAGTTTTTTCAGATTCAATCTTCCTGGCTAGTTCTCCGATAGTCAAACCATACGATGATGCTGTTTCAACTAGTTTAGCTATACTTGATATTATTATGACTTACACATCCTCTCCAAGCAATGTTTGGGGCAAGACTATTAACGTGCCCACATCTGGGGCTTGCTCAATCCGGGTTATCACTTTTTCAGGCACAGGTTGATCTAATTCGATAACTGCAAGGGCTTCAAAGTGTTTGGCTGTACGGGATACACGCATTGCAGCAATGTTCACATTTTCAGTTGCAAGTAAAGCTGTGATTTTAGCTATCATACCGGGTTGGTCTCTATAAGATATTATAAGTGCGTGATTTTTCCCTGTAAAATCTACTTGAAACTGATCGATCCCGGTAATTATGATATCCCCTCCGCCTATGGATGCACCTTTTATACATCTTTTAGTGCCATCAGGCGATATCAATTCGAGTTGCACGGAGTTTGGGTGGGTATCCCCTAAATCCCCGGTTTGAAACTGTATTTTGAGCCCTTTCTCCCAGGCGATTTGCAATGCATCAGGGATCCTTTCATCATCCGGTTTCATTCCTAAAAGGCCTGCTACTAATGCAGTATCAGTACCATGACCATGGTATGTTTCTGCAAATGATCCATGTAAAGTTATAACGGCTCCAGATAAGTCCCCGCCGATAATAGCCCGGGCTGCAAGTCCAATACGGACTGCACCTGCGGTATGTGATGATGAGGGGCCGATCATGATAGGACCGATTATATCAAAAATACTCATAGGTTCACCTTCCTGTAAAGGGGTCTGTAAAGGGATCCTTAGATCAACCGGATCTCTGCTTGATTATACATGTTTGTGCTGAAAAGTTCCATTTTGTTAATACCGGGAAACACGATACAAAGTTGTTGCCAAGGGAGAAAACTCAGCCCCTGGGGGTTCTTTTTGATTTGAATTATGAAGATCAGACCAATGTGTTAAAATTAAGGGGATTAAATACCCTGACTTGGATTATCCTGAAACCGGGAAAAAGGGAAGGGGAATCATAAGACTACTTGAGGGTGATTGAATGATGCAGAAACAGCTGATGTTGTTCCCTAATCGAATAGACGATAAGGGGGCCATCACATGTGAGCAATTCCATTCTGAAATTAAAGGATTCAATAAGTTTGGGAAAACTACTGATTGTCTTAGGTTCTCTGATTCTGAGATTGAAGTACCCGTATACATAAATGAATTTTGGACATCAAAACAAAGGGCTGCCCATTCGTTACACGAAATCTCTTATAGGGCTTGCTTTAAACCACAATTGCCCCGTTTTTTTATCACCCGTTTAACCGCTGAAAATGATATTGTTTATGATCCGTTTATGGGTCGGGGCACTACAATCATTGAATCCGCATTGCTGGGACGGATTCCTATTGGCTGTGATATAAATCCTCTCAGCCGTATTATTACTCTCCCAAGGCTTTTTCCGCCCGAAATTATTGAAGTCCGGGAACGTCTTGGGACTATTGATTTAGAAAAATCCCGGGATATCCAGGAAGACTTGTTAGTATTTTATCACCCGGAAACACTACGTTCAATAACGAGTCTCCGTGATTATTTGTTGAAAAGACAGGGACAACATGAAATAGATCATGTTGATGCCTGGATACGCATGGTGGCAACAAACAGGCTGACAGGTCACTCAAGCGGTTTTTTTTCCGTTTATACTTTACCGCCTAACCAGGCAGTCTCAATTGATTCTCAGCAGAGAATTAACGAAAAACGTCAGCAGTCCCCTCCCCCGAGAAATGTTAGGGAACTTATTATCAAGAAAAGTCGTTCACTTTTAAGGAAATTAAGGAAAAACGATATAGATATGCTTCGAAACAATGCCCCTAAGGCAAAGTTGATTACATGTTCTGCAGATTGTACACGGGAAATCCGAAAAAACACTGTAAATCTCGTTGTTACGTCGCCACCTTTCTTGGATATTGTTGATTACCACCAGGATAATTGGCTTCGTTGTTGGTTTAACGGGATAGATCCTGAGGATGTGGATATTTGGCATTTAAGCGAGCCAAGTGATTGGCAGGATAAAATGGCAGATGTATTCAGGGAACTAAAAAGAGTCCTCGTGCCAGGGGGGTATGTTGCTTTTGAAGTGGGTGAAGTGAGAAGTGGCAGGATTCTCCTTGAGACACTGGCGGTTCCTGCTGCTCTCGGGGCAGGATTGATCCCTGAAATGATTATGATAAACAGCCAGGTTTTCACAAAGACATCAAATTGCTGGGGAGTGAATAATCTGAAAAAAGGTACAAATACAAACCGGATTATTCTACTTCGGAAACCGTGACAGGGTGACAGGGGGGTGATAGGGGGTGACAGGGGGACGGGGTTACTGACACACTTGATATGTTGCTATGTGTCAGTAACCCCGTCCCCCTGTCACCCCCTATCACCCCCCTGTCACCATCACTCATATCGTAGCGCTTCCACAGGGTTTAACCTTGCCGCTTTACTTGCAGGGTATATACCAAAGAAAAGCCCTACAGCCACTGCGAAGGAAAATGGAATCAATATTGAGGCAACAGAGATGGCGTTGGGCCATCCTGTTACTCCTGCTGCAATCTTTGAACCGGCAATTCCCACAATAATCCCTATTGCCCCTCCTACAACACTTAAAACAATAGATTCAACAAGGAATTGCAGAAGAATGTCGGAGATCCGTGCACCTACGGATTTCCGCAACCCGATTTCCTTTGTTCTTTCCGTGACAGAGACAAGCATTATATTCATAACACCGATCCCGCCTACAAGCAATGAAACACCGGCAATACCCGCGAGGAGTACAGTAAAGATACGGGTAATATCATGGGCTGCCTCTAATATATCAGCCTGATTACTTATGGAGAAAGCCTCAGGTTTGCCTAACCGGGCTGTCAGAACGGATTCTATTTCATTATTTGCCGAATTCATAGCATTTCCGTCTCGCGCCTGGGCATAAATTGTCCGGACATATTTTGTTCCCAAGATACGCCTTTGGGCAGTTGTTATTGGGACATAAATGATATCATCTATATTCATCATTCCGCTTTGGCCTTTTGTCTCCATAATTCCTATGATCAACAGACGTGTCTCACCGACTCTGATTTCTTTTCCTATTAGATTTTCTCCTGGGGATAACTCGTTTACGATGCCTTGGCCCACAACCGCTACCTTATTTAAAGAGAGGATATCCATATCAGAAAAAAACACACCTTCACTGACGTCGAAGGTCCTCACTGACAGATAATCAGGGGTAGTGGCAACAAGCTGAGTTTGCATGCTACTTGTTCCATACTTTACTTGTACACGACTTGAAATTTCAGGGGCAACTGCTGCAACAGACGGACATTCATTGCGTATTGCTTCAACTTCGTCCAAAGTTAAAACATCCATGCTCCCAAACGCTCCCATGGTCCGCACACCAGGCTCTCTTATTCTACCCGGCGTAATAATAAGAAGGTTGGAACCTAATCTTTGTATATGGGACGAGATTTGAAGGTTTGCACCTTCTCCGATTGCTACCATAATAACGACTGCAGCGACCCCAATAATCACACCAAGTGCAGTAAGACCGGACCTCATTTTATTATTTTTAACACTTGTAAGTGCGATACTCACACATTCCAGTGGATTCATTTTTGTTTCACCTTTCACACACGATTTAGGCTTACCTTTGGCCCGGGACCCCACCTCTGGAGGGTCCGGTTATACCCGACATTGCCCTTCCGGGCATAAATTGCATCATTCGGTTTCCGGTTCTTCCCCCGGTGCTACCGGATGTACTTGTTATGCTCCTACCGGAATCACGTATTGCTACAAACTCACCCTCTTCAAGACCGGAGATAACCTCAGTAAACATACCGTCAGATATTCCAAGTTTGACCTGCTTAAAAAAGGGCTCTTTGTTTTCATCGAGAACCCGCGCCATAATGACACCGTTGAAACTTTCCAAGGCCATATTAGGGATTATAAGCACATCAGATCGTTCGCTTACGATAATATCCACATCTGCAGTCATACCCGATTTTAATGTACCGGTACTGTCAATAATTTTAACAGTCACTTCAAAATACACAACGCCGCTGATTACTTTTCCCTGCCCGGCAATGCTTTCTACAACCCCTTCGAACGTTCTTTCCGGACAAGATTCAACCATGATCCTCGCTTTTTGGCCTATTTTAATACTATGGACGTCTGTTTCATCAACATTTGCCAAGACATCCAGCTGTTTTAGATCTGTCACAATCGCTAAAATATCGGATTGGCCCGCCACCTGTCCCGGTTGGGCCAAAATTTCCGTTATGGTTCCACTTATAGGTGACACGACATTGCAAAAATCTAAATTACGTTCTGCGGAATTAAAAGTATTTTTTGCCTGGACCAATTGAGCCTTGGCTGTAAGAAGTTGTTGTTGTATATTAAGGGATCTCTCGTTTGTTTCCGCCACAAGAAGGCTGGTTTTGGCTTGCTCTACACCTGCTTCCGCCGCAGCAATTTCCGCAGGATCGGGATCTGCCATCAAAAGATCAAGGCTTTGTTCAGTGCTTTTAAGAGATTCAACCGCCGTTAAATACTTGTTTTCCGTAGTCTCCAATTGTTGCTTGGTAACTGCGCCTTCCCGGAAAAGGACTTTATAGCGTTCATATTCAGTTTTTGCATTTTCATAATTAAGCTGTGCTTGTCTAACCTGTATCTTTGCTTGATCTATATCCTGGGGTTTTGCACCCTCCTTAAGTTGTGCCAGCTTTGCTTCGGCATTTAGGAGATTAGCTTTTGCTTGTTCCACTTGTAATTTGGCTTGAGTCGGCGCAATGTTTGCCTGGGCTTTTGCCTCCTCGAGCTTAGCCTCGGCAATTACGAGATTGTCTTTTGCCTCCTGAAGGCGATCTAATGCATCCTGATTATCAAGGCTGATCAATAACTTTCCCTTTTCCACAGCATCCCCCAGCTTTACAAAAACATCGGTTACTGTTGAAGACATTTTAGGGGTAACCTGGTGTATTATCCTTGGATTGATTGTACCGGAAGATGTAATTTTTAGTGTAACAGATCCCCTTTTTACCGAAACGAGCCTATATAGTTCCTCAGATTCTGTGGCTTTCAGATGATATGTATTGTTTCTGTATATCATATAACCTACGGCTATTACGACGCATAAAACAGCAATAACAAATAATATGCGCCGACGTTTTGGTCTGTTTTTTCTGATTATAGTACTTCCGCCGTTCATTTAGTCAACCCCTTATATAGGCAACTCAATGGTTTTTAGGATATCTCAGATTCAGTTGTAAATCAAAATGTCACCTGATTTATGATCCTGTTTGCATCTTATTACATTATAATTGTTTGGACGGGACAGAATCTATATAAATTATAAGATGATTATGTTGATGTGTACCAATACAAGGATTAGAATGATTATGTATATATAATTAAATAAGATTATCAGGACAGCAACTGAAGATTATTAAAGACCACCGGGAAATTAAAGGAGAGGGAAACCTGTGAATTGTAAGATCCTTGATGGGCTTATCTCCTCCATAGAGGGGGATGCACCTGTAAGCAAAGTTTGTATCGGACCTTTTTGGACAGCTGTAAAAAGCAGGGGTTGTGGGTTGGCATCTACTCTATTTATCCACGAACACGGTGGACATTCCCCTGTGAGAGACTGTGGCATTCTGACGGAAAAGACCGGACTTGAACTTTGCTCGTATTGTAAATCATCCAGCATTCTCGAAGCCACAATCGGTATAGCAGCCATTAATTCAATGCTAGATATTGATGATGGGTGCCTCACTGAAATTAATGCATCAGAAATTCTATTGGAAAAAGGTGCAGGGAAGAATGTGGCAATTGTTGGGCACTTCCCGTTTGTGCCCCGACTGCGGCAAGTGGCCGGGAATCTTTGGGTTATTGAAAAACGTCCCAAAGCCGGAGACCTACCTGAAGAAGCAGCAGAAGAAATGATTCCTA
The DNA here is from genome assembly GCA_012689375.1 of Bacillota bacterium. Taxonomy (GTDB): domain Bacteria; phylum Bacillota; class SHA-98; order UBA4971; family UBA4971; genus UBA4971. The sequence goes on from JAAZLO010000082.1 coordinate 12,568, forward strand.
AGGCAGATATTATAGCCATTACCGGGTCTGCGTTAACTAACGGTACCATGGGCCATCTTTTAGAGCTTTGCCCAAAAGACAGTCTCGTAATGGTTCTTGGCCCATCGACTCCAATTTCTCCTGTTTGGTTTGATTATGGTGTGGACTTAATTTCAGGGACTGTTGTGACTGATCCCGAAGTTGTTTTTAGGTTTGTTTCCCAAGGGACAATTTTCCGTCAATTAAGCAAACATGGTGTAAGGCTTGTTACTATGTCCAGGAATTGAATATAGGAATTAAATAAACTCAGTCTGCCAAAGGGGATGACTTAGTTTTATATAAGAGAACCAGAAAGAAGGAACTAATGCATGGTCTATAATGAAAAAGTTTTGGAACATTTCTTCAACCCAAAAAACGTAGGTGAAATCAAGGACGCGGACGGAATTGGAACAATCGGAGATCCTGAATGTGGTGATTGCCTGAAAGTTTACATTAAAGTTAAGGACAGACGAATTGATGATGTGAAATTTAAGGTTTACGGGTGCCCTGCCGCTATCGGTACAGGCAGTATTACTACGGAACTTGCTAAGGGTAAACTTGTGGAAGAAGCCTACCAATTAGGAGAAAAGGATGTTATTCAGGCAATAGGCGGTCTTCCTGAACAAAAAATGCACTGTTCAGTATTGTGTCCGGCTGCACTCCGGCTGGCAATTCTTGATTATATTTGCAAACTTAAGGCAAAGAAGGCAAAGGAATCCATACAGGAACAGGCGGGGAATCAATAGGCCTGCATTATAAAACAGCGCTGCATGGTTTAGCCTTGTACGGGGATGACAGACATAACAGGAGCTCTTTAAAATAGTGTTCACCCCGGGGATTTCGGAAATTTAGCAAAAGAAGGGTTGCTTCGCAGTCATATTTTCCACGATGGGCAGTCCCTGCATTGAGTTTATGAGCCTTCAGCAGGTTTTGGAGCCCCTTTGAATGAAAACCATAGCCTTTCCAATCTATTTGTGACATTGAACAAAGCCAAGATTTTTGCATTGCGGACGGGTAAAGCCGGGTTACAAAGGAATAATCAAAGGGGGCATTATGGGCGACAATAAATTCAGCCTGATCTATAAGATTTATAATCTTATAGTCATCCAGGCTTTGATTTTTAACCATATCTTCATGTATTCCATGGATAGTCGAAGCTCTTCGCGGAATTTCCCCGGAAGGCTCACGTAGCCCCGCATACCCATCCTTGATTCTAATAATCTGGCCTGTTGAGCGTTGAAACGTAAATAGTATGACAGCAAGCTCCAATATCTCATGTTCAGTTGCATCAAGACCGGTCGTCTCAACGTCTACCATGGCGGCTTGGCCGTATTTTTCAATTGGGTAACTTCCCATTGCTAAACCCCTTGCCTATAACAATTGCACCACTTGTATCTTGGTTCTTTTTTCATTAGGGGATAATTAACTTTTGGCCTACCCAAATAACATTGGCATCGGTGATTCCGTTGGTAACCATCAGATCCCTAAGTGTTACCTCATATTTGACAGCTATTTGCCACAAAGTATCCCCAGGCTCCACAATATGATTCTTATTCTCATGTATACTGCCGTTGCTTTGAATAATTATAGTCTGTCCTATCCTTAACATATCCGGATTTATATTGGGATTAAGTTGGATAAGCCTATAAATTGTTATTCCCTGTCTTGTTGAGATTGCCCACAATGTATCCCCCGGCTGCACATAATAAACAGTGTGTCCGGTAATTGTGGCGGATGGATTTTGTATTATATATGACAAATCAGGCCGGGGATTAACCATAGAATAGCCGGAAGCCAGACTGTAAGTTGCGATTGTCGGTCCTCTTTGTCCCCAATATGTGAAAGACGTTTTAACCTTCTTTGCAATTGTTGCCGCATCTTCTGGGCTTGTAATTTCGCGTATACTGCTTATTGCCCAGATCTTCCGTAATTCTGAGCGGAAAGGCTGGATCAGCCGGACAACATAGGCCCTCTTATCATGCTGTACAAGGACTTCCGCTTCGGTAGTTCCGGGAAAACCGCCGGCTCCTGTCCTACTGATTAGGATAAAAATATCGGCTTTAGGGTTCAGACCCAGATCCTGTCCTTCAATCCTTGCAACTTCTACCGGATCGAGACGCCATAAATGATAACCCTTGTTTACCTCTGCTTGAATTCGATTCAGGGCTTGCAAATCCATGCTTACAGGCCCTGTAATAACCGGTGATTCAGATGCAGATTCCCCGGCATGGTACACTTGTCCGTTTTGCCCCGCCCGGAAAGACGGATGAACAGGTATCCCTCCTGTTGATTTCTGTACGATCTTATTGTTGGCAAAAGAAGTTAATGAAATTGAAGTAATTATAAAGATAACTAATCCGATAATAAATATATGCCTTCTTAAACTATACAAAAAATATCTTCCTCTCCTAGGCAAAAGCCGTGCTTGGTCTATGATAACGGGGGTGGTATTGTCCCTTTGTTATCATACTTATTCTTAAGGAAGGTGTCATTCCAAAAATTATCCCATAACATGAAAAGAAATGAATATAATATCTCCCGGAAGGAATTGAAAGGAGAAGCGGCGAATTGTTTTTGCATGGGATTAACATAAATAATCCTCAGGAAGGGAGACTAATGTGTCAATACTGCTCATTGATGGTATGACTCTCACCTACAAAGATGTCGTGGGGGTGGCACGGCATAAAAAACGGGCGGGGATTGCCCCTGGGGTGAGAGAGAGGGTTGTGGAGAGCCGGGCGACAATAGAATCTGTCCTACAACAGGATACAGTGATTTATGGGGTTAATACAGGGTTTGGTCATCTTGCTAAGGTAAGGATTTCCCGCAGTGAACTAGGCAGATTGCAGGAAAATCTGATTATGAGCCATGCGTCAGGGACAGGCTCCATGCTGCCGGATGAGGTAGTCAGGGCAATGACGCTTCTCCGTGCGAATTCCCTTGCAAAGGGCTTATCCGGAGTTAGGTACGAGTTAATTGAAGCCTTGGTGGATTTAGTTAATCATGACATTTGCCCGCTTATTCCAGAACAAGGGTCCCTTGGCGCGTCAGGCGATCTGGCACCTTTGGCTCATCTTGCCCTTGCCCTTTTAGGAAAAGGCAAAGTAAGGATGGGTAGTACATTAATGGATGCAGATGAGGCACTGAGACAGGCGGGGATATCCCGTACCATGCTTGCGCCAAAGGAGGGCTTAGGCTTAATTAACGGTACCCAAGGAATGACTGCCATTGGTGCTATTGCGCTATATGATGCTATGCTTCTAGCAGTTACGGCTGATGCTGTTGCATGCCTGTCTATACAAGCGCTCAGGGGTATTCCTGATTCTTTTCGGCCGTGTGTTCATCAAGCTAGGCCCCACCCGGGTCAGATAGAATGTGCGGAATTTATAAGTAAGTTATTGGATGGAAGCGGACTTACAAGTGCCCCAGGGGAATTCAGGGTACAGGATGCATATTCGCTGAGATGCATACCACAAGTTCATGGTGCAGTCAGAGATGTTTTAGGGTACATAAAGGATCTCCTTGATCGAGAAATAAATTCTGCCAGCGATAATCCCCTGGTTTTCCCTGACGGTAATATAATATCAGCAGGGAATTTCCATGGCCAACCTATTGCATTTGCTATGGATTTCTTATCGATTGCCCTTTCTGAACTGGGAAGCATATCAGAGAGGCGAATTGAACGTCTATTGAATCCCGTATTGTCGGAAATGCCGGCATTCCTCACATCGGATAGTGGCATCAACAGCGGTTTTATGATTCCTCACTATACGGCTGCGTCCTTAGTGTCTGAGAATAAAGTTCTCTGTACGCCGGCAAGTATAGATTCAATTCCGGTATCGGCGGCCCAGGAAGATCATGTCAGTATGGGGATGATCGCCGCCAGGAAGGCTAGGAAAATAGTAAATAACGTTGCTTGTATCCTTGCTATCGAATTAATGTGTGCTTGTCAAGCAGTAGAATTCCGTAATCCTGAAAAACTAACTCCGCAAACCCGGGGGATATACGATTTGGTCAGGGGGGTAGTGCCCCCTCTCAGTGATGATCGTCGATTATACCCTGATATTCATAGGATTACGGAACTGATTAAAGAAGGTGAAGTAGCCAAATTGGTTGAACCCGGGATTATATAGCAGACGGTTTTTTAATACTTCCCTTGCATAGATCTGAAAAATGGTATATTCTTTTATTAAATGAAATAGCCATCAGATCTTCGGGGCAGGGTGAGGCTGGAGATTCCGGCCAATTCCCGACCGGTGGTAATGCCGAAAGGCAAGTCCACAAGCTGCAAATGCAGTTGAGCCGGTGTAAAACCGGCACCGACGGTACAGTCCGGATGGGAGAAGGTTACAAGCTGAAAAAGGACGCTTGTAGAACTTTGAATACTATGGAAGTCAGAGCCCCGAGGTTTGCTGCCCGGGGCCTTTCTATTTTTCTATGCAGCTTGATTTTTAAAGAGACATATCGGGTAGGGGGGGATGACGGATGCGAAAAATAAGAATGGCTTCGGAAAACAAAGGCTTTATGGGGAGGTTGCGTTAGTTGGTAAACCGGAGAACCAGGAAAATTGTTATGCTGGGTGTACTTGCATCTATATCAGTGCTTTTGTCCCTTGTTAATTGGCCATTATTCCCATCAGCCCCGCACCTGCGTTTTGAGACTGCAGATATACCCGTTCTAATTGCAGGATTTGCTTTCGGGCCGGGTGCCGGGCTTTTAGTCTCTTTTGTTATGGCAGTATTAATGGCTGCCATAACAGGTCTTGATGGGGTGGTCGGTGCGATGATGCATTTCCTGAGCACAGGCAGTCTTGTATTGGTTGCAAGCCTGATATATAGGCGACGTCATACCCTGGGTGGCGCTATAATAGGTCTCATAGCAGGTTCTATAGTGCATACTGTACTAATGCCCTTGGTTAACTTAGGGGTTATCCCAATAGTATACGGATTCTCCAGGGAGCAAATAGTTGCCATGTTGCCTATACTTTTCGCTTTCAATGCCGCAAAGTCTGGGTTAAATTCTATTATTACACTTGTTTTATATAAGCGGGTTTCATGGTTGATTAAAGGTTTTGCTGCAGAACAAAAAGAATCCGGTATTTTACTTAATAACCGGTAGGTGGATTTCCCGTTAGGAATCTAAGGGTTATATTTGTTTCAGAAGGTCACGTCCAATTAGTGCGGCACCGTATGCCCCTGCAAACTGTGATGCGTCAGGTACTATTATCTTATATGGGATTTTTCCCTCCAAAGATAACCTGACGCCTTCATTTTTACTGACTCCCCCGGTCATAACTATACCGGGTTTTAACCCAACCCTATAAACCATCCCAAGGAGGCGATCTGCAATTGCATCGCATAATCCCCTGATAATTATGTTAGGTGGTACCCCTTTGGATAAAAGGCTGATTACCTCGGATTCCGCGAATACCGTGCACGTACTTGATATATGTGTCGATTTTTTCGCTGTCCTCCACATACGTCCAAAATCAAAAAGCGAGATACCAAGCCTCCCTGCCATGACTTCGAGAAATCTTCCTGTCCCGGCAGCGCACTTATCATTCATAACAAAATCTTCTACCATTCCGTTCCTATCGAGACAAATAACTTTTGAATCCTGACCGCCTATATCTATTACAAGACCGGCCTTGGGGACTAAGGCTTTTGCCCCTCTGCCGTGACATGTAATTTCTGTAATTGTTCTGTCAGAAGCCTCAACCTGGGTGCGGCCGTAACCTGTTGATACTATATATGAGATATCCTTTTTAGTTAGCCCACAGGTATTTAAAAGCCGGCTTAAACATTTTTCAGCTGCAGAACCCAGATCTGTTCCGGTAGAGAGAACAAAAGTTGACAGAACACGCCTGTTCAGGAGGAGGGCTCCTTTGGTTGCGGAGGATCCTACATCAATTCCAACCGTATATAAATCAGTTTCCAATCCTTTGTCTCACCTCAGATTCTTAATCTTTCGGGCTTCTAAAAGCTCCCTGAACGCACCGAGTCTAGTTAAGGATTGCGCCTCTCCGCTATTTTTTATATCAACTCCGTCACCATCGAGGTTCAGGAAGGGAATCCCCTCTTTCTTTAGGTAGTCCGAAAGAACATAGGAAGCACCGTTATGCTGTCTGCACCCCCACTGGGCAAACTGTACAACACCATCTATTGAAAATTCCTGTACTATTTTACTGATTACTTTAAGCCTTCGCCTAGCCGGCCCCCACCCGAAATTAGACATGATTTTATTTGCAAGGCTTGTATAAGGATCCTGTGGATCTAAAACATCCCAGTGTAAATAACTGAATTCCTCAAAGGCTACGGAAATCTGTGCCTCATTTTCCAGATAATCAAATAGTTTTGTACTATAGTATGGTCTTAAGTTTAACCATGCAAGCCTGAATTGTTCGTTTGGGATTGGGTAGTTACCTGTGCTTATAATATTTTCTGCATAATCGCGGAGGGACTTATAGAATTTCGGGAGCCACGGGCTTCCCCAAGACCAAAGAAACAATACCACATAATTTAATGCTTCTGAACCCCGCCATGGCGATGGGGTGTTTTTGCGTAATTCACATAACTCGCGGTAGTAACTCAGGGCGGCATTGGAATTTGCCAAGGCTTCATCCATATATTCTTCAGATAAATCCGGGACTTCGCGCTTTAAATCCTTTACAACTATCTCCAGCTGTTTGCTTAGATACTTCAAAGATTGTTCAGATTGCCCGTAAGGTACATCCAGCACATGAAATGGGCAGTTGTGGTAGCGGCTTATTTGAAATAAAGCCTGTTTACCCCCGTCGCAGAGTTGGGACGATACAATTACAGCGGCGGGCTCAGGAGTAAGATTAATAACTGAAGCGCCTACACCTGCTCTATGGAAGCTGCAAAGATCTGGGGAATACCAAAGGGATTCACCTGCAGCAAGGCTTTCTCCTGCCAATTTATAGCTTGCTGCGAACCCAGCTGCGGCTTCTGGCAAAAAGGGTACTGCGCCAAGCCCGTAAACTAATTCATTAGGGACAAATGCACTGGTAAATATAGAGGGTTTTTTCCCGAGGTACGCATTGCGAAAATCATTGGCAATGCACCTGATTGCATTAATTTGGTACGGTTTCCAATCCCGCTTTTCCAAGTAGTCAATTGCAAGTTTTGCACCGCTGTGGACCCATCCTTTCCGGAGGAGGGTCCTTAAAAGTTTGATACGGCGGGATTCCCCGGCTAATCTGCGATTTAAAGATTCTGTCATGGCATCTGGAAGCACTGCTATCTACCTACCCTGAGCATGTACGTAGTTTCAAGCATTTCCTGGAAAGCTTCTACCCGTGTTATGGCTTGTCCTGCTTTTCCTGATCCATACTGGCCTTCCAGAAAAAGCATGGGAAATCCGGCCGACGATTTTAAACCATGTCTTATTTCTACGGAATCATAGTATGCCTGATCACAAAATTTTGGGGCGAAATATATAAGCCCTTGAATATCATAATCAGATGCAAGCTGTAAAAGACGGGAAACCCTAGTTTCCTTTTGAAACATTCTGGGGCAGGCCGGCTTATTAAGATAGGCTTCCGCAAGTACGTGAAAGGGATCATTATTATTTTCGCTGCAGATATTAAAATCGTAGGCTCTCAGTGATATGCAGGAATCAATAAAAGCTATATCGAGGCCTGCATTTTCAATACATTTTATAACAGACAAATCTAGAAGACAGGTCCCGCTGATTCCTACAGGGATGCTAGGTCTGTCTTTGTTATCGCGGGGAGATTTTAGGGGTACTTGGTTTATTATTTCATCAATTTCTTGAATGAAAGATTCATTTCCCTGGAAATAAGGGGGTGCTGGGAGTTTGCTTATGTTTATGGCAAGCTGAGTTGCTTTGGCAGCGGATAGCTTTTTTTCAAACATTAAATTAAAAGTACGGGAAAGCCTTCGCCGGATTTCGTTCGTAAAATTGATTGTCACCATAAGTCTCCCGAGAAATTCAGATTTTGAAAGTGTTGTCATATCTAAAAACTTATGGCTAAGGTTTTCAAGCTCCTTTGCATAGAATGAGACAGCTTCAGGACTACCTATCAAAGGGACGTCCACATAGTAAACAGCCTCTGCCAAATTCCAGTAATCTAGTACATCATAGGTTCTGCGCATTGCATCACATGACCCTGCTACAACAACAATACTGTTATTTCCATACTGCCGGATAAATGCCCGGGCATAGGGGCAGAAATCTTGAGGGAGGTGTCCTTCCATTTCCGGAATTGGCCCTTCAAACAGATCTCTTGTTACAGGCATTCCCGCTGCCAGCGGTATTTCATATGGTATATAACTACATGATAAACGAACCATGGTAATACCCTCGCTTATTACGTTACAATTCCATATACCCTTTGTTTAGGTTTATTTTGTCCTTGCTTGTTTCATCGGATTAAAACTACGTAATCTAAGTGAATTTGTGACTACGGACACTGATGAGAAGGACATGGCCGCACCTGCAATAACCGGAGATAAAAATCCCAGGGCTGCAATGGGTATCCCTATGGTGTTATATATGAAAGCCCAGAACAGATTTTGGCGAATGATCCTTATCGTTTGGCGGCTTAACCTGATTGCGGCTGCAATATGCCTGAGATCTCCCCGAACCAGTGTAATATCAGACGCCTCAATTGCAATATCGGTCCCGGCTCCCATAGCAATACCTACATCTGCTGCGACTAAGGCGGGGGCATCGTTAATTCCATCCCCGACCATGGCAACTACCCGTCCTTCACTACGGAGCCTTTCTATTTCCCTTGCCTTATCTTCAGGAAGTACTTCTGCCAGGATATTATCAATCCCTGCCTGATTTGCAATATAATCGGCTGTACGTCGGTTATCACCGGTTAGCATTATGACTTCGATTCCAAGATCCTTCAGCGCAAGGACAGCATCTTTCGATGTTTCTTTTAATATATCCGCAACGCCGATAATCCCGGTTACATTTCCATCCACCGAAAGGACCATGGCAGTTTGTCCTTGGGATTCAAGAATCTCTAAATCACTTTCAGCATTAGCAGTGGATATATTTTTATCCTTCATAAGACGGATTGTACCCACCAATATCTCTTTACCTTCAATTTCCGCCTTTATCCCTTTGCCGGGGATTGCCTGAAAATCTGAAGGTTCAGTTAAGCTAAGCCCTACGGCTTTTGCATGGTTGATGATGGCTGTCCCCAGAGGGTGTTCAGAGCGTAGTTCCGCTGAGGCAGCCAACCTTATTATTTCATGGGTTGCTTCTTTTTCATTGCTGTCGTGAAGGGAACTGACTGCAATTACATTGACAACTGCAGGCTCCCCTTTTGTTAAAGTCCCGGTTTTATCAAGGACAACAGTATCTATTTTATGGGCTCTTTCTAAATATTCCGCCCCCCTGATTAGAATGCCTGATTCTGCTCCTTTCCCAGTCCCCACCATAATGGCTGTAGGGGTGGCAAGCCCAAGTGAGCAGGGACAAGCTATTACAAGGACTGCTGTAAAAGCGATAATTGCCTGTCCCGGATCTTTAGCAATGATCAGCCATAAAACAAGAGTAACCAAAGCTGCTATAAGCACTGAAGGGACAAAGTAGCCTGCTACTACGTCGGCTATTCGTTGTATCGGGGCTTTTGACCCTTGTGCTTTTTCTACCATTTCAACTATTTGTGAAAGGACGGTATCCCGGCCTACTTTTGTAGCCTCGAATTTAAAGGTCCCGTATTTGTTTATAGTACCGCCTATTACTTTGGCGCCGGGTTCTTTTTCCACAGGTATGCTTTCACCTGTTAACATAGATTCATCCACCATAGATGTTCCCTCAATAATTGTGCCGTCTACAGGTATACGCTCTCCGGGTTGGACAATGATAGTGTCCCCTTGGACAACTTCGCTTGTATCTACTTGGACTTCAATCCCTTCCCGAATAATTCGAGTTTTTTGAGGTGTAAGTTGCATCAGACGCCTTATGGCCTCACCGGTTCTTCCTTTCGCACGGGCTTCGAAATAGCGGCCTAAGAGAACAAGGGTAATGATAACAGCGGATGATTCATAGTACACATGGCCCGGAGATATAAAGGTGTTGTAAAGGCTAAAAATATAGGCTGCAGAGGTGCCCATGGCTATAAGCGTATCCATGGTAGCTGTCTTAGTGCGAAATGCAGAAATTGCCCCCCGATAAAACTGGCGTCCCGGACCAAACTGGACAATTGTTGCCATAACAAATTGGAAATATGAGCTCTCCAACCAGATCGGGAGATTAACCCCGAATAAATGAGAAAGCATCAATGATAAAAGAGGAATGGAGAATGCTGCGGAAAAAAGGAAGTTTGTGAGATGATTTCGAATTTCTTTCTCACGCCTGGCTCCTGCTGTTTCTCCCTCCTGCTCTGACTTCCCGGATTTATCCGTTTCTTTTGCTTCAAATCCTATGTTATTTACGGCTTGCATTATTTCAGAAGCCGAAATCTCATGAGGGAAATAGGTGACGACAGCCCGCTCGGTTGCAAGATTTACAATTGCATCAGTAATGCCGGGTGTGTTTTTGAGCCCCTGTTCAACGCGGTGGACACATGAAGCACAATGCATACCGCCGATAGTCAGTTCTAACCTGTCGAGGACTACGCCGTACCCTAGCTCTTTAATGATTTTGGCCAGGGCAGGGGGCCGGATCCGGGTAGGATCATAGACTATTGTGGCCTTCTGTGTTGCCAGGTTTATATTTGCGGATAATACACCTTCAATGCTCTCCAGGACTTGATCAATCCTGGCGACACATGATGCACAACTCATTCCTGTAATTTCTAATACTAATTCTCTTTGTTTTTCATCAGTGTTTGATTGCATTGGTATACACCCCCTGAATTATCGGATAAATTTTGTGAGGACTTCCATTAATTCATTTATAGCTTGTTCACTGCGCTCTTCCTTTATTGCGCAAGTTACACAACCTTCTAAATGAGATTTTAAAATAGCCGTTCCGACTTTACCAAGAGCAGCCCTTGCAGCAACTATTTGGTTTAATATATCAATACAATATCTGTCTTCTTCAATCATTCGATCAATTCCCCGGACCTGACCTTCGATCCGGGCGAGACGTTTCTTTAAATCTTTCTTATTGCGCCCTTCGTACATTTCCAAAGGCCTCCTATTACATAGCGGATAAACAAGGTGTACCTCTTTTATATACGATACCATGGTAGGGTATCCGTATATAAAGTATATTCCTTACTTACATGAAAGTCAACGGTAACGTGACAAAGGGACGGGGTACCTGACACACCCAATGAACCGATGTTCCCATGTGTCAGGTACCCCGTCCCTTTGTCACTTATCTTGTCACCATTACCCCTTTAAAGCATTCCTTTTATGAGTACTATTGGTGTGCCTGCATCTGCAGAGCCACTGACAAGATCAGCCAGGCTTGCAATAACGTCTTCAATCTTTCTCGGAGTAGTACCTTCCGTGGCTTCTCCCTGCCTATCTATGGGCTCATTTGCCTTGGCTTTTAATGCATCTTCGATGCTTGAAATTTCTGCACCGCGATACCACATCTCATCAACGATATATTTATATTTTAATCCTTCTCGGTATTTACCTGTAAGACCTGATGTCATACCGAAGGTGGGCTTCGGGTCAGCCAATTCATAAATACCGGTTGACGGATCGTGATATGCGCCGTCTCCGAATATTAATACTTCTATATTTACGCCCAGCCCTTCGGAGACTTTATTTTGTAAGTGTCCGGCGATTTCATCTGAATTACGGGGCGCAAGTTTCAGCCTATCCCCAGAGGACATATTACTCCCCAGGAGCCCCCATTCAGACCAAGGCCCAGGCGGTGTATTACACAGACTCTCAAGGGTTATGCATTTAGGAGCAACTGGTTCAAGGATAGTTTTTGTTTCATTGCGATTATGGACATTTGCTACTATAATTGCATCAGCATTAAATTCTATAATCTTCAGAGGATCATTGGAAAAATAGATGGTAGCCCCGGCCCCTTGTTCAATGATAGCGGAGGAATAAAGTTTGATATAGTCAACACCTGTTACAGGATGTTTTGGCCTATTTGGGCCTGCTTCCTCCAAGGTTATAATATCATTGTCGGTTTTCCCTAATTCTTTTGCAAGGTTTTGCCGGAGGACAGGGTTCCCGACCTCATCTGTAGGATGGGATAATTGAACAACGACTTCACCCTGTGGGACAGCTTTTGCAAGCCCTTTAAGGACCAGCCAAAACCTATTGCGGCTTAAGATTGGAAATAAAATTCCAAGCTTGTCAGAAGGTTTTATTCCTAACTTTCTGCGTGTCTCTTCAGCAATGTCACTAATAGTTACATAGTTGTCTTGTGCTTTTGCTACGACCGATTCTGTGATGCAGACAGTATCCCCTGAAGTGAGGAGGCCGTCATTATAACATTTGGCCAGCGCATCGTAGGTCATCCTGACTATGTCGGATCCCGGGACAACCACGCCTATCTTAATGCCAAATGCCGATACTCCTATGTACTCAGGTAGCCTTATCACTTTTTAACATCCCTTTTCTCTATAAAGTATTTGGCGTACAAAGTCCGCTCATAGAATATACCCGATATATCTCAGTTTATCAATGTTGAATCTCAGTTTCTCAGGGCTCACTTTTAGATCTCCGCAGCTAAAGTATGGTTTTCTTGAAAAAGCGATTCTTATTTTTGTCTGAAAGTGTCAGCCGATTATAAAGGGCAGGGGGTTACTCAATCAGGGAATGGCCCCCTACCCAAATAACTCTGGTATCATCGATTCCTTATGTTACATGCTTTTTCTAGTTAATTCTAAATATATTTACTGCCTGAGTAAGTTTCCCTGCCATATTGGCAAGTTCCTGAGAAGAAGCGGCTATCTGTTCAATTGACGCTGAAATCTGTTCTGTGGATGCTGAAATTTCTGCAATGGAGGCAGCTGATTCCTCTGATACAGAAGCTATATTATCCATTGCTTTTTCAACTTCGCTTACTTGCGCAGCCATTTCTTCAGCTGCTGCAGTGTTTTCTTCTGATACACCGACAACATCACCTATGGATTTCCTTGCCGAGCCCCCGGCTTTGACAAGTTCCTGTACTGATTTTTCAAGACCCTCAATCAGAACATCAATGTTTTCCGTATTGGCAATTATCTCTTCGAGTACGATTTTTGCTCCTAGGGAAAGTTTGTTGCCTATCCTAACATGTTTATTTGCAATATCTACAGCCTCCACTACTTCCTTAGATGCTTGTGTAACCCCAGTTATTAATTCGGCTATTGCCTTCGTTTCAACAGATGAGCGCTCAGCGAGTTTCCTTACTTCATCTGCAACTACTGCAAAGCCTCTGCCGTGTTCACCTGCTCTTGCCGCTTCAATCGCAGCGTTTAAAGCAAGTAGGTTTGTCTGTTCTGCTATATCATCAATGACTTCCAAGATTTTTCCGATGTCCTGCGTATGAGCATCTAGTTTCTCCATGGCTTCACCGGATGCATTACCTGCTTTATCAAGCTCCGCCATACCTGCAATGAGATCCTCTGTCGCTTTACCGCCACGGTGTGCGGATTTCGCACTTTCTTTTGAGGCTACGCTTACTTTTTCAAGACCCTCATTTGCTTTATCTAATGCTTTTTTCATATTATCCAACATAGCTAAAGCCTGGTGTATACTTTTTACCTGTGCTTCCGCACCTTCGGCTACCTGGGCTATTGCCTGGTTTGATTGGTGGACTGAGGCAGCAGTTTGATTCGTGCTTGCTGTCTGTTCTTCAATACCTGCGGATATTTCTCCTATTGTGCTTGAAACTTGATGAACTGCGCTTGCTGACTCTTCGGCTGCAGCGGCAAGTTCTTCACTGGTGCTGGCTACGGCTGCTGCGGATTTAGCGGCTTCTCCAATTACATTCCGCAGGCTTTTTATCATATCCCCGAAAGATTTCGTAAGGATCCCGATTTCATCAGCGGACTGTGCACTGATTTCTTCCCTAAGATCCCCTTGTGCGGCTTTCTCGGCAACCACAACTAACTTCTGAATAGGATCAGAAATGGCTTTAGCTGTAAATAAACCAAGCACAATGCCGAACACCGCAGAGATGGCAAGAATTATAAGGGTGGTATTTTTCGCGGATGTATGGGCAGTCCCAGCACGAAACATAGCATTGTCAGTATCATCCTTTACCAGGCCTTCAAATACTGACAGGGATTCATCTAATTTATCTTCGACTGCTTTTGATTTTTCCCTGGCTAATATAAGGGCTTGTTCCTTCCATCCTTGCTTTGACAAAGAAATTGCTTCTTTAACCATTCCCGTAAATTCATCCCAGTTCTTTTCTAAAACGGAATAAGCCTTTTTGCCTTCATCTGTTTTAAGAAGGGGTTTCAGGTTTTCCAGGATACCTATAAATGAATCAATATCCCCCTTCAGGCGGGTTTCATATAGGTTATGTTCTTCCGGAGTGTTGGAGATAACGTGTTGAAGAACACGGCGCCTGAGGTTGGAAGCATATTTACCAAGTTCCTCTGTATATTCAATTTTAGGCATAGAATTGTATGTTATAAAATCCATTTCTGTACCGATTATATTAAGTTTTATTAGTGAAAGTACACCTATTAATACCATAGCTGCAACTAGGAAACCTACTAAAAGAATAATCTTAGATCTCATACGCATGTTCATAAATAGTTTCACTATTATTGATACCTCCAATATATTCCATATGTTTTTCGATGATAACTATAGAAGACGGCTTTTAAAATCCCATTAGGCAACCTCTGGGTTTCATAATTGTGTGATTCTCATTTGGTAAGAAATATAATTTCCTGTATTAATATCGATAAAAAATACAGGCCGCTTTAGGACTTTATGAGCATATGTTGAAATTTTCTTAGATAGATTGATATCCGTCATTTTTAATTTTACAATGCTATTTGTAGGTGTTTTACCGGACTTTCAGAAAAAGGCCGGGGAAAGCGGAACCCCATTGTTAATTTAAGAGTTTATGGGGTTAATGATCCTTAAAAATAACGATAACAGGCTGAAGAATCTTTCAGTCCAGGGCGGTAAAAATGAACAATAAAAAGGTAGTTATTGCATTAGGCGGTAACGCAATACTGCAACCCGGTCAAAAAGGGACATACGAAGAGCAACTAAAAAATATTGAATTAACCTGTTTAGAGATTGTAAGCTTAGTTAAAATAGGATATAAGGTTGTAGTTACCCATGGAAACGGACCCCAAGTCGGCAATATCCTAATCCAAAATGAAAAGGGCTCCGGGCTTGTACCCCAAATGCCCCTTTTTATTTGCGGGGCCCAAACCCAAGGTATGATCGGCTTTATGTTTCAGCAGACCCTAAAGCGTATGTTGGGCAAAGAAAATCCCTGTGAGGTCGTAGCTTTAATAACTCAGGTTGTTGTTGATAAGAATGATAATGCCTTCACCAACCCAACAAAACCAATCGGACCGTTCTACAGTAAAGAAAAAGCCCGGTTGGCTATGGAAGAAAAGGGGGAGACATGGGTTGAAGACAGTAACCGGGGCTGGAGAAAAGTAGTGCCCTCCCCTGAGCCAATAAAAATTGTTGAGGCTGGAATTATAAGAAGCCTCTCAGAACAGGGTGTCTTAGTAATTGCTTCCGGTGGCGGGGGAATCCCGGTTATAGAGGAGGACGAAGGAAATTATAGAGGTGTTGAGGCTGTAATAGATAAGGATCTTGCAGGTTTAAGAATGGCAATTGATGTCGGAGCCGACAGTTTTATTATTCTTACTGATGTATCTAGTGTTGCTCTTAATTATGGTAAAGAAAATGAACGTTGGATGGGAAGTATCTCTTTATCAGAAGCCAAGAAGTATATGGAAGAAGGCCACTTTAAGGCCGGCAGCATGGGCCCTAAAGTCCGGGCTTGTATCCGTTATGTTGAAGAAACCGGCAATGAGGCAATTATTACTTCATTGGGTAATGCGATAAAGGCAATTAATTACAAAGCCGGCACTGTAATTAAACCGTTATAAGACAGTAGGCTGGATTGAAACTTAATTAGCCTAATTAAATTGGCACGCCCGGCAGGATTCGAACCTGCGACCTTCTGATCCGTAGTCAGACGCTCTAATCCACTGAGCTACGGGCGCACAAAATTATGTCTGCTGTCGTTTGCTATAATAGCATAACCCGAAGAGACGTTCAAGACCTCCGGAAATCGTGTTATTATATGAATGAACAAGCTTGATCGGGTTGCAGTTAGGTGCCGAGCTTTTTAAAACGGGGTGTAGACTATGAGAAACAGTAATGTAAAAAATATAATTCTAGGCGGATTATTTATAGCTCTCGGAATTGTTATCCCAATAGCATTTCATTCCATTGGTGTCGGATCTTTATTACTTCCCATGCATATTCCGGTTTTACTTTCAGGTTTCATAACAGGACCTGTGACAGGGGGCTTTGTAGGGGTGCTGACACCTGTTTTAAGTTCCCTTTTAACGGGCATGCCTCCGCTTATGCCGCCCAAGGCTCAAATGATGGCAGCGGAATTGGCTGTATATGGTTTCCTTTCAGGATATATCTACCATATTAAGCGGCTCCACGTAGTTATATCTTTAATTATAGCCATGCTCGGCGGTCGGATAGTCTATGGTGTTCTTGCAGCTTATGTTTTGCCGTTATTCGGCTTTGATAAAATCCCGGTTTTCTACCCCATAACAATAGGACTTATAACATCCCTACCCGGGATAATAATTCAATTATTACTTATTCCTACTATTATCATACTTTTGGAAAGACGGTTCAGGACAGCAGGATCCCGGCGGCGCAGATTATGGAATTAAATCCGAAATAAAAAGGCAATTTGGAGCGGATATAGGAAACTGGCCCCATTACTACCAAATGGGGCCGACGGATATTTTTATCTACGGAATGCTTATGGTGATTTCATTACTTCTTGAACTCTCGTTATTAAAGGCATTAGCAGCGGTTACAACATATAAATATATAACCCCTGTCTTTACTTCGGTATCTGTAAAGGTTTGCCTGGTACCGGGGGAATGTTGAATGGTTGCAGCGATTTTTAAGGGACCGAAGGGCATTTCCCTTTTATATATTATATATTCCACAGGATCGCAGTATTCAGATCCGTTCCATGAAAGGATAACCCCGGCTTCGGAAAGATCGGCTATCAAATTTGTCGGTGCCTTGGGTGAACGGCTGAGACCTACTTCAAGGGATACATCTCCCAGTGAAAAATCCCAATCAATTGTTGTTGTTTTCCCGGGTAATATATGTACTTCTTCCCATAGGCTTTCATAAACAAGCTCCCCGTCTTCATCAAAAAGCATTATCATCATGTCATAGGTCTTAGGTGATAGATCAGGGATTTCAGCAATAAGGATATTCACTCCCGGATTACGGGTTATGCTTTTTTGGCTCCTCAGATTGCTTGAATCTTTATACAGCCTGACTCTCGCGACTTTTTCATGGTTAGGAATTTTGGCCAGATCTATGCGTATTTTAAGCATCCCGAGGGCGGGCTGTAGCATTATATTTGCGTGGACTACCTGATCTTTAATAACCGAAACCCGGGATGAGCCTGTGTAAGCAGGGTTGCCGTCAAAATCTTTAAGTTCAACAATTACATCCCAGGGCCCAATTACTACACCGGGAAACATAATTTCTGCTTTACCGTCTTCTAATAAGGCAGTTTCCGATAAAATTATTGATCCGTTGGTGAGCCTGACTTCAGCCTGCATAAAAGCTATTTCCCCGGGATACGTTTGAATATCACATAGGCCTTGGATTGTTCCTCCCTGGGATAATTCCGGGCTTGATACCAAAACTTTAACCGAACCGGTTTCATTCAAGCTTGTTGATGATTCCCCCTTAAAACACCCGGTAAGACTTATACACATGAGTAATAATAGGAGAATAAGCACCGGATAATGTTTATACACATTTTCCCCCCTTTCATAATCTGCCGGAATTTTGTATTTGTCTCAAATAAATTCTATAGCAACTGCTTTGGCCGTTCTACCATATTTAGGGATATCATTCCAATAATCATTACATGGGGGGATTTGGGAGGTTGCCGGGAATCATAATCTCATATAATTAAGGGCCATAGGTTTGTAGGGGATTATATTAAACAGGCCCGGGTTGTTCAGGAAACAACCGGGCCTTACGAATTGTTTTCTTTGTTTCATCATTATGCAACTATATAAGCATCACGTTAATCTAATATTACAGCCCCAGATCGTTTATAAAGTCATCCAATGTTTCAGCGGCATTACCTAATAATAGAGTTGCATTGTCCTGCGTATAAAGGGGGTTGTCCACACCTGCATAGCCCGGCTGTGTATCGAGGTTAAATATAATTACATTTCGTGCCTCATGTGCTTTTAAAATAGGCATCCCATAAATCGGGGTACCTTCTGCGGATCTTGCAGCTGGGTTTACAACGTCATTGGCCCCGACAATAATTGCTACATCTGCATTCTCAAATTCCGGATTAATCTCATCCATCTCAAACAGCTTATCGTACGGAACATCTGCCTCTGCCAGAAGAACATTCATATGACCGGGCATTCTTCCCGCCACGGGGTGAATAGCCAACTTTACTTCCGCATTGTTTGCTTCAAGTGTTTCTACGAGAGATTTCACTTTAAATTGCGCCTGTGCCAAGGCCATTCCATATCCCGGGATAATTATTACTCTTTTAGCTTTTCTCACAGCATCCAAATAATCCCCGTCTCTATCCCCGATGTCATCCGGTTTCAGGATTTCAACGGGATCTTCGTGTTCTTCATCTGTAAACATACTAATGAGCTTATCTAAGGAGTCCTTTGCATCTCCAAGGAAAAGCCGGACTTTAGATGATGAATATAATGGATTATCCACTCCGGCATAGCCGGGTTTTGTATCTAAATTCAGAATAAATATATCCTTGGCATCTTCTACGCTTAACACCGGCATCCCATAGATAGGTGTATCCTTTGCGGTATTTGCTGCCGGGTTAATTACATCATTTGCACCAACTACAACAGCTACATCACAATCGGCAAACTCAGCGTCTATAGTTTCCAATTCGTGAAGCCTGTCATATGGCACATCAACTTCTGCCAGTAATACATTCATATGGCCGGGCATTCTTCCTGCAACCGGATGAATGGCAAACTTTACATCCTTTCCGGCATTTTCAAGAAGATCCATAAACCTTTTAACATGAAATTGTGCTTGGGCTAAAGCCATGCCATATCCTGGGACTATAATTATGCTTTCAGCATTTCTGAGAATAGTGCCTGCATCCCTTTTGTCAGGTACATCATCAGGTTCAACGACATCTTCAGTATCAGGATCAGGCTTCTTACCGTTATCAGTGTGTACAGCAACGGTTTTCCCCGTCATAACCTGGCTCAGGCTTCTGTTCATTGCTTTACACATTATCCCGGTTAAAATTAAGCCTGACGCACCTACAATTGCCCCTACTGCAATTAATAAGGGGTTAGAAATCGCAAAGCCTGATATTGCACCTGCAAGTCCTGAAAAAGAATTCAGCAATGATATCGTAACTGGCATATCCGCACCGCCGACTCGGACAGTAAAAATCACGCCGAAGAATAAGGCAAGAGCGAGCAATATAATTGCAAGAGGCCCTATGGAAGCCTTTACAACTACAATAAGGGCTATGTTAAGAACGGCCATTATTATAAGAATAACAGTATTCAACAGGGATTGTCCTCTGAAGAATATTGGCTTTGATGTCATCCTACGATCAAGCTTTGCAGCTGCAATCAGGCTTCCGCTTAAAGTGATGGAACCAATTATTATACCCAATCCTGCTGTAAATTTATCAACGCCTGTAAGGTTAATGTATGGGGTGTTAATAAGGGAAAGTAAAGAAACAATGGCTGAACTGCCTCCGCCGAATCCGTTCAAAAGCGCAACCATCTGCGGCATCTGAATCATGGCAACCTTAACAGATAAATAGTATCCGAACGCAGAACCTATAGCCATTGATATCCAGAGGATTTGTATGTTAACTATTCCTTGAGACAACAGAGTCAATATAATTGCCCCTGCCATTGATATGGCACCGATGGCGTTTCCTTTAACCGCGGTTTCCGGCGAACTCATTAACTTGATTCCTAAGACAATACCCGCGACAAAGATTAGGCCAATGATATTTATATAGATTGTTCCCATTATCTTTTCTCCCTCGCGTCTATTTCTTAAACATCCTTAACATCCTATGAGTGACCAGAAATCCGCCTACTACATTAATCATTGCAAGTATTATTGCAACAGCGCCCAGGAATCGGTACCCGGTAGCAGTAGCTAATGCGGTAATCGTAAGGGCACCGAGAAGGGTAACTCCTGATAATGCATTAGTTCCCGACATTAATGGAGTATGCAGCAAGGCGGGGACGTCACTTATCACCTTGTAGCCTACGAGACTGGCAACAATAAAAATAACCAAAAGACTGAGTAAAGTCATCAGCTAACAACTCCCTACTTCATGTTCATTGCTTCTTTTGCCCCTGCGTGAAGCAATTTGCCTTCGTGGGTTGTGAGGGAAGAGGCAATTATTTCATCGCTTGTGTCGAAATTAAATTTACCGTTATCAGTGAAGTATGATATAAAATTATAAACATTGTTTGCGAACATCCATGTGGAGCTGGTAGGTAGCATTCCCGGTATATTCTTTGTGCCGTCTATGCTTACACCGTATTTTTCAACAACATCGGCAGGTTCCGTAATTTCGCAGTTGCCTCCTTGATCAATAGCTACATCAATAATTGCGGAACCGGGCCGCATTCCCTTTACCATCTCGCCGGTAACCAATACAGGTGCGAGCAGTCCTGGGATTAGTGCGGTAAGGATGACTATATCTGAATCTAAGACAGTTTCTTTGATTGCTTCCCTTTCTTTTAACAGCCATTCATCAGGTAGCTTTTTTGCATAACCGCCACTACCTACGGCAATCTCGGCGGGGATCCCGACATCAACTATTTTAGCCCCGAGGCTTTTTGCCTGTTCACGAGCGTCAGGCCTAATATCAGCTGCATGTACCACCGCGCCAAGGCGCTTTGCAGTGGCTACTGCCTGAAGGCCGGCAATACCTGTACCAATAACCAGGACGTTGGCAGGTTTTATCATGCCTACGGCGGTTCCGACCATTGGAAGGAATCTTGACAGTCTGTTAGAAGCCATCAAAACGGCTTTATACCCGGCTACCGTACTCATGGATGTGAGGGCATCCATTGCTTGTGCTTTGGTAATTCTGGGGATTCCGTCCAGAGTCAGTGAAGTAACTCCTTGTTTTACAAGATCCTTTATCATCTGGTGATTGGTTGGGGCAGCGGGGTGTAAGAAAGTGACAAGCACTTGTCCCTCCCTCATTAGATCAACCTCATGCTTTCCAATCTGTTCATTTAGGATAGGTTCCTTTACTTTTAAAATAATATCCGATTCAGCAAATACCTTTGTTCCATCA
>JAAZLO010000083.1 GCA_012689375.1 Bacillota bacterium
ATACAGGGATCCCCTGGTGTACCATCATTGTTAAACAACCACTTATATGATAATATTCATCGTGAAAATAAGGAGCTGCATAAATGAATGAGCATTATCACCATAATACAAGCTTAACAGCAATAATTATATCAGGGATCTTACTCTTGGCCGGTATATTGCTCAATCCTATTCTTCAAGGCACCCATTTTGAATTTGTAGGATATATCATTTTCATTATTGCCTATTTATTCGCCGGAGGTAGAGTAATTCTCGCTGCTGCAGTCAATATCTTTCGGGGTAAAATCTTCCATGAATTCTTTTTAATGGGTATAGCAACCCTTGGTGCGATTGCTATCCAATTGCCCCTCGAGGCTGTAAGTATTATGTTATTTTTTTCTATCGGGGAATACCTCCAGGATTTAGCTGTAGGAAAATCAAAAAAGGCAATTGAAAGCCTGGTAGATGTCCGGCCTGATATTGCCAATCTAAAAACCGATGAAGGCATACAAACTGTCCACCCAGACTGTATCAACGTCGGTGATGTAATAATTATAAAACCTGGGGAAAGAGTTCCGTTAGACGGCAAAGTTATATATGGATCGTCCTTTTTAGATACATCAATGCTTACAGGAGAATCAGTGCCCCGGAAGGCTTCTCCGGAAGACACAATACTTGCAGGTATGATAAATCAGGACGGAATAATAGAAGTTTATGTTGAAAAAGAATCCCGGGAATCTTCGATAGCGAGAATAATGCACCTTGTGGAACATGCCGCAACACGCAAGGCTTCCACTGAGCAGTTCATCACAAAATTCTCTCGGTACTATACGCCTGTTATAACATTGGCTGCTATCGGTGTAGCCACTTTACCTCTATTATTAATTCCAGGCGCTGTCTTTACGGAATGGGCCTACCGGGCCCTGGTTCTTCTTGTCATATCGTGCCCATGTGCACTGGTAATATCTATACCCTTAGGATATTTCGGGGGCATTGGCTCCGCATCCCGCCATGGTATTCTCGTAAAGGGGGCAAACTTCCTTGATGCACTTACATCCCTCCATACCGTTGTTGTAGATAAAACCGGTACTTTGACAGAGGGTGTATTCGAAGTTGTTGAAATAGGGGCATACGGGGATTTCACTGAAGATAAAATACTTGAGATTGCAGCATCAGCTGAACAATATTCTCATCACCCGATTGCTAAATCTATTTTAGAAGCTTATGATGACACCCCATTGACAGTTGACATTCAGAAGTTTCAAGAAATCCCGGGACGTGGTATCAAAGCGGAGCTTAACGGTGAAGAAATCATAATTGGGAACCGCGAAATGATGAATCTTGAAGGAATTCCGCATGAGCCCGGAAACCTAAAGGGTACTGTAGTTTATGTAGCAGTGGACAAGATATTTGCAGGCTACATCATAATTGCTGATAGAATAAAGCAAGATGCGCAGACAGCAATTCAAGAATTGAAGGCACTTGGTATCAAAACCACGGTTATGCTTACCGGTGATAATAGCACAGTAGCAGAAAATGTAAGATCAGAGACTCAAATTGATATAGCCTTTGCAAACCTTCTCCCTGAGGATAAGGTAGTGAAAGTTGAGGAACTCTCAAGAGCCCTCCCTGAATACGGTAAAAACAGACTTGCCTTCGTAGGTGATGGAATAAATGATGCACCTGTAATAATGAGGGCTGATGTAGGAATTGCCATGGGCGCTCTGGGAAGCGATGCCGCGGTAGAAGCGGCTGACGTTGTAATAATGGATGATAAACCCTCAAAACTCGGGACCGCAATTCAAATAGCCCGTTATACAAAAAGGATTGTAATTCAAAACATTATTTTCGCCCTGATGGTAAAAGGTGTCTTTATAATCACAGGCATACTTGGTGCAGCAACTATGTGGGGGGCTGTATTTGCAGATGTCGGTGTAACATTGCTAGCTGTTCTGAATTCAATGCGAATCATACGAAAACGCTACAGCTTTCCTAAGAACAACTAAAACATCTGCCCCGAACCCAAAGGAATTGCTTGTACGGAACCGGAGCAAACTAAAGACCGTCAAGATACGTATAGGTATTGGGGGGGCTGTTTTGAAAAACAAGGCATTGTTTCATATTGCCATAGGAGTTCTGATTTCGTTTGGTATAGCAATTTTGAGACCCCAAGCCGTAGATAGTCTGCTCCAATCAAGGTGGCTGGGTGAGACTATGCTATCCCGGTATACAGATGGTTCTGAAAGGGAAAACAGAATTCCGGAACCTATAGACTTGGCAAGCCTTTTTCCGGACATTGTTATACGCCGCTGGAATCCTGAAACAAGGAAAATCGCCTTAACCTTCGATGACGGACCTGATGATATTTATACCCCAAAAATCCTTGATATTTTAGCTGAGTATAATGTGAGGGCTACCTTTTTCCTGATAGGAAATTCGGCTGAAAAATATCAGAATGTTGTAAAAAGAATTTGGGAGGAGGGGCACGAGATTGGTAATCACACATACCACCATTCAAATCTTTCAAAGATGATGCCTTGGCAGATCCTCCTGGATTTAAAAAAAGCCAGGCAAGTCTTTGCAGACATCACCGGGGAAGATGTTTTGGTAGTGCGGCCGCCGTACGGGGCTTTAAATCCCCCCGCTGTAGAAGCTATCGGTAATGAAGGTTATAATGTTTTTCTTTGGACAGTGGATTCATTGGATTGGTGGGGCCTCTCTAAAGAGGAAGTCATAGAAAACGTCATCCCGAGAGTAGAAAGGGGAGTAATAATCCTCCATCATTCGTCAGGCGGGCCCGGTGAGGATCTCACCGGGACTATAAATGCTCTCCCTGAAATTATTGAGACACTTCAATCCCAGGGCTATTCCTTCAATACGGCAAGCGAAATCCTGGAAGAAATCCGTATGGAAAATGAAGCAAAAAAACTTGTATATGAAGGAACCCTTACTACAATGAAGAATTGAGTCTTATCCAGACTTTGATATCAGGTTTTTCTGCCTCTTCCCCTTCAAGACAATTAGATAACTTGGTATTTATAAAAATCCG
>JAAZLO010000110.1 GCA_012689375.1 Bacillota bacterium
AACTGCTCTTTCCAACACCTTGTTGAGTTCATCCACGTCACTAAGTCCCTCGGCTTCTTTCAAATTCAGGAATTCCTTTTCGAGTAATTCCTTTTCCACTCGCAATTCATTGGGGGCAAGGGTATAATACAACTTAACAGTTGTACCATCTGCAATAGATTCTGCAATGCTGTATTTGTCGAGGTAGCCATGAGGAGGATCATCTTCACCGAATATAATAAATGTACCTTCACCGTATTTCGTTTTATCGATTGGCGTACCTGTAAAACCGATGTACGTTGCATTAGGAAGTGCACCCGTTAAGTAATTGCCAAGTTTTCCACCCGTAGTTCTATGAGCCTCATCCACCAGCACAAAAATATTCTTTCTAAGATTTATATTTTTCGGCATATCTTCAAACTTGTGGATCATGGTTAAAATGAGTCCCCTTTTATCTTCATGCAGCATTCTCTGCAAATCCTTTTTGCTCTCTGCAACTTCCACGTTTCCGATATTGAGCGCCCTTATGTTGTTAAAGAGTTGGCTTTCGAGTTCGTTCCTATCCACCAGCATAATGATTGTCGGATTCTCGAATAAAGGATTTTCGATTATTTTTTGTGCGGCTACTATCATGGTATAGGTTTTGCCCGACCCTTGCGTGTGCCAAACGAGTCCCCTGTGTTTTTCGGCATCCTGTGCCCTTGTTACCACCTTATCCACAGCTCGCATTTGGTGAGGGCGCAATATTATTTTTTTCAATTCATCATCTTCTCTGGCAAATACGATAAAGTCGGTAAGAATTTTAACCACTCTGTTTCTATCCAAGAAAGTTTTGACCAAGGTTTCGAAATTGCCTTCGGTTTCTTCTTTCCAGTTAAAGAGAAATTTTTCGGATGTATTCCAGGTAACGCTGTAATAATACTTTGCTATATGTGTAAGAGCATAAACCTGCAAGATGACCATCAATTCGGGGCATTCTCTGTGATAGCGCTTCATTTGCTCCAAAGCTTCGCTTATTCCTTCTATTTTATGTGCAGCTTTTGTTTCGATAAGTAAAACCGGCACACCGTTAATCAAAAAGACAATATCCGGCCGGATGGTTTTTACACCGTTGGTAAATTCAAATTCGTCTGTTACATGAAAGGTGTTTCTGTCGATATTTTCGGCATCGATAAAAGTCACATTTCTTTCTCTTTTGTCGTTGGGAACGAATACGGTTTTAAGTCCTTTCAAGTATTCCCAGGCCATAAAATTCCCTTCGATATTGGGAGGTATTCTCTCGAGTTTTTTTATTAATTCTTCCGCCAAGAGATGATCCATGAAGTCCGGATTAAGTCGTTGTATCTGGTCTATAAAAATTTCTTTGAATACCAACCCTGATTTTCCACCCCTGAGTCGCAAGGCTTCATTTGGATTCACATATTCCCAGTCGAGATTGAGAATAATTTTTTTGCCGTCGGGCAAACTATATTCTGCCGATGGATCTTGCGCATAATTAATAATGGGATTTTGAACGGAATACCGTTCCCCTCCTAATTTAGTCATCTTTGGCCTCTCTTTCTGTTTTGTTTATCAGGCAATATTTAAATGATTAACCCTTATTTTTCCACTCATCAAATTGTTTAATAACGAACGAAACAAATCTTCCAGCGCTTTTTTCTTTGCCTCTTCCGCTTGAATTTTCTCGTCTATGGTCGATAATATCGAAGCAATTTTTTGCTGAACGTGAAGCGGAGGAAGAGGAATTGAAAGGTTCTCAAGTATGTGCTTGGGTAATCTTTTTCTGCCAGTCGAACCTTCCATTTTACTCGCTAAATTAATTCTAATTGAATCGATTTTTATAAAGTTATATAGATGTTGAGTAATTATTTTATTGTTTTTTGGATGTAGAGCCCATATTTCCGTGGTTGCATATCCAAAATTTGTTGGTATATTATCTAATATTGCTTGTTTCCCGTTTTCAAAAGATGGAGTTATTTTTGCAATAATTATATCATTTTTAAAAACAAATGATCCACTAGAAATTTCAGAAATTTTTTTTTCTTTCCATGATTTTATTGATTGATTTGTTTCTGAAATCATTTCCATCGGAATAAATGGAATTAAATCATTATCATCTATTTTTAATTTATTCGGTTTTCTGCTGAATTCGAAAACATCTCCAACTCTCACTATTTCCCAATCTTCCGGCACGAGTCCGATTTCGGTTTCTTTGAGGGGAATGTTTTCTGCTTCTTGTAAGGAAACCGGTCCGTAGGTGAAAAGGCGTTTCATCATTGACTTTTTGAGTTCTTTTGTAGCGTTTATCACCGTTTCGGTTTTCTCCTTTGCTTCCTGAACCGCAGAGAGTACTGCTGCAATTTTTTGCTGCTCGGGAAGAGGAGGGATGGGAAGAGGTAAATTCATCAATTTTGCTTTTGTTATTGCTTTAAATATTGAA
>JAAZLO010000126.1 GCA_012689375.1 Bacillota bacterium
CAATCATGATTATCAATGTAGACACCATCGGAGAAACGATACGAACGCTACGACACCGTCAGGGCATGAGCCAACACGGGCTTGCCAGGGCATCAGGGGTCAGTCAGGGCGCAATTCATAGCCTGGAGGCAGGCAAGCGCAAAGCCGGAGGGACGGTTGACGCGCTGCTGAGGCTGCTTGATGCGCTTGGAATGGAGTGCGTGATTCGGCCTACTGCTGCAGGTGAGACCGTGATCTGGATCGCGACTGAGGCGGGATGGGTGCCAAGGCGAGCATGGAGAGACCCTGACATACCCGGCCTGGCTGTTGCTGTGGCGTGTGGTGATGGACAGGGCACATACACCGTGACTCATGTCCCATCAGGCAGGAGGCTTGTGCCGAGAGACTTCGTGAGGCGCGAGGACGCGATCATGTGTATGCGCTGGCTTGGGCAGGAGGTTGCCGAGCGCGGGCTGTCGTGGGATGTGCCGCCCGATCACATACGGGACAAGCCTGCACTGGAGACCATCAGGAGACAGGCTGCAAAGGCATTTGGTGGTGATACCGATGCATAGGACTATCTTACTACTCGCGCTGATCGTGCTCATCGCCGCTGCCATCTACATCATCAAGGACATATACACGGCAGAGCCAGTGGCCGTAGCGGAAGCAGAGCCGGGTCGGTGGCTGTCGCTGAGTGAGTGGAACTGGCCGGGGGAGACGGTTGAGTGCGTGTCGTACATGTGCGGGGTAGGAGATACCCTTTGGGGTATAGCAGAACGCTACTACCCGGAGCGTGATCCGCAACAGGTAGTATGGGCGATTCGCAAGGTTAGTGACCTGGGGCATGCCGAAGGCCCGGTGTTGCAGCCGGGACAGGTCATTATCATACCAGACCCGGAGTTGTACGGGGTGGGAAGGGGGGTGATGCGATGAATCCCTATATGAAAAACAAATACAAAAATGAACTATACGAGCTTGTAGACGCGCTAGATGAGATGCGCAAAGAGAGGCACAGCGAGACCGATGAAGGCACAACAAGGGTAAGCTGCACTTTTGTCAAGTGTGAACACAACAACTATGGGAAGCTGGGCATATGCCAATGTAAATACATCCAGATGGGAGAGTTGGTGTCTCCGGGATCTAGATCCGGTGAACCCGTATGTGTGTATTATAAGCGCAAAGCTAATGAGACATGAGGGGGTGATGCCATTCATGGACGGTATCAGTCCGAGCCGTAGAGATAGATTGACAGTGGGCCGATGAACCCCTGAAGGGACGGGAGGCCCGGCAATTGAGTAACTGCTGTTTCATACACGAAATTGAGTATCCCCATATTTCAACCTTATTTCCTGTTAGTATGGGATTTTAAGCGTCACTCACAGTTTCATGGTTATTGTATCATGGACATAGAACGCAGTCAAGCGAAGAAAGGAGGCTTTTTGAATGCTGAAGTTGAGACAAATTCGCGAAGCACGGAAATTGAGCCTGACAGACGTGTGTGTCATGACCCGAATAGATCCTTCGTCCCTGAGTCGCATCGAAAGAGAGGTGTGGCCATGCCCGCCCGGATGGAGACGCCGGCTTGCAGAAGCGTTCGGGGTGGAAGAGGCCGTCCTGTTTGAACGGGTGGAAGAAGAGGGTTCCGAATCATGACTAGTCGAGGAACTGAGAAATTATTACTTTCTGTCCCTGAAGCAGCTGAAGCACTGGGTGTCTCCCGCAGCCACCTTTACAACCTCATTCAGCAAGGGCACCTGCCAACTATTCGCCTTGGGTGCAGCGTCCGCATACCAAAGGCCTGGCTTGAGCGGTACATCGAAGAAAGCGTGCGAGAATGGCAGGCTGCCCGTGACGAACCGAGGTGAGAGAGTAATGACTGTTACCACTTCACAGCAACCAGTTAAGAATGTCCTTGCCCGG
>JAAZLO010000109.1 GCA_012689375.1 Bacillota bacterium
AGAGATGCTTACCCTTTTCAGGGGGGCTTACTTTTGAAAATAGAAAAATTATAAAAAGAAACGACTGATAATAAGCCGGTTAAAAGTAACGAAGAATCAAAATCGGTTTTTATCGGACGGCAATGATTCATAATAGTAGAGTTTTAAAAAGTTATATCGATACCAAAAGTCCAATTTCTTAATCGTGGATATCCTCCGTAATATACTCCCAATAAATCAACTTCAGGATCATATCCTTTAAATTTGGTGAAGGTGTACAAATTGGAAGCATTTACATATAAACGCAGTTTTGATGCAACTATTTTTTCTTTCGGTAATTTAATCGTATATCCCAACGTTAAATTTTGAACGCGTAAAAACGAACCGTCTTCTATCCACCAGTCGGAAAACATTACTTGTCTGCCATCTCTCAAACTCGGGTATTTGTTTGTGGGATTATCCGGTGTCCACCGTAAAGGTTGATTGCTCGGTTGATTAAATGCCTGAGTATTGACCACATCATTACCCACAACTCCGTATAAAAAAATCTCTGCATCGAAATTCCGCCATCGGGCATTCAGTGATAAACTGCCGGTAAAATCGGGATTCGGATCACCGATAACATCTTTATCGTTTTCATCCACTACGCCATTTTTGTCCAAATCGACATATTTATATTCTCCCGGCATTGCATAATCTCCGGTCAGTCCGGCCTCCAAACCTTCAGCCAAGGTTTGTATGATTCCGTCTGTTTTATATCCATAAAAAACATTTACCGGGTGACCGATAGCCAATATATTGGTGTATCCCCTATACTGTTCCAAGTTATTGCCACTGTATTCGAAAAGTAAACCGGTTCGTTCATTGGTAATCAAACCCGATTCGAGCGTATTTCCTAAATCGAGCACTTTGTTTTTGTTTTTAGAGAAGATAAACGTTCCTGACAACGTCCAATCGTTGTTGTCGAGAATTATACCATCGACGGTAAGTTCGATACCCCGATTTCGAAGTTTACCATCATTTACCCACATTTTATCGTAACCCGAAGAAAGAGCTAAATTGCGTTCGCGTAAAAGATCATACGTTGATTTGTTATAATAATCAAACGTTACTCTTAACCTTCTGTTGAAAAAACCAAGATCGATTCCGAAATCCGATTGAGCCGTAGTTTCCCATTTCAAACCGGGATTAGGTATTCCGCTCCATACACGATAAATCCATCCCGGTCCGGTCCATCCGGATACGTAGCCGGGACCAATAGTTGTGACCCAATTGCCATCGTTGTAATATTTTCCCGTTCCGTATCTACTCAATGTTTGATAAGGACTTATGCCTTGGTTACCTGAAATGCCGTAGCTGAAACGAAATTTCAATTCGTCAAACAGGTTCAAATTTTTGATAAAATTCTCTTCATGCGCTTTCCAGCTGACTGCGCCGGAAGGGAAAAAAGCCCATCGATTATCTTTTCCAAATTTAGACGAAGCATCGGCTCGAGAAGTAAATGTCAGCAAGTACTTATTATTGTAAGTATAATTCATTCTTGCCATGTAAGACAAAAGTTTCGATTCGGAGTAACCGTTGCTGATCACATTTTTTTCGGGATTTCCTGCCGACATATTTTCGTTTTTCAATGCTTCATTTACAAAGTCGTTTGCCTGAAGATACGAACTTCGAGACATGTAATACTCGTAAGAATGTCCTATCATTATGCCGATGTCGTGTCGGTCTGCTACGAGTTTTTGGAAATTGGCATAATTTTCCGTAACAAAATTTTGTCCTTCCCAATTATTTATCACCCCTTGTCCGTTATTAAATGTTCCTGCTTCGGTATATTTTTTGGGATAATAGGCATCCTGGGTAGATTTACCATATTTGTAATTTAGTTGCGACGTTAATTTCAGCGATGGGAAAACTTGCCATTCTAAAGCAGCCGAACCGATATTGTCGAACATTTTTGTTTGATTTTTCCTATGATCCGTAATAGCTATGGGATGCGAGTAATCGTTGCTGCTGGTCAAATAGTAATCTCCATTTTCATCATATACAGGGAATATGGGATTTCGCCAATATGCCAAATCGTTATTGGTATTCCGGTTTCCTAAATATAAAATATCGGAAAAACGAAGATTTAGATTGTCATATAGCTTGTGATCGACTTTTAAATTAAACCCCAATTTGTCATAATTATCCTTGATATATACACCTTGATCCGTAAAATAGTTTGCACTAAAATTAATACGGGTTTTTTCAGTTGAATTGGAAAAAGAAAGGGTAGTATTATTGGATAGAGGAGCATCTCTGAATACGAGTTCATCCCATCGGGTATTTGTTTTCCAGGTGGTCATAAGTTCTTCGACGGAGGGATAATAGATGCCGGTAGAGCTTACTTCTCCAACATAAAGCGGAGATAGACCTGCATTGGTTCTTCCTTCATTACTGAGCATGGCCATAAGAACAGGATCTCGCCATAAATTGAGTTTGGAAGTAAATTCAGATACGACCAGCTGCTGTTTGATTTGTATGGTAGGCTTTCCTATGCGCCCTTCTTTAGTGGTCACCAAAATGACGCCGTTTGCTCCTCGAGAGCCATAAATAGCAGAGGCTGAAGCATCTTTTAAAATTTCCACCGATTCGATATCGATTGGATTTATTTGTTTCAAATCGCCTGCTTCACCTAAGGGGAAGCCATCAACAACAATTAATGGAGAATTTGAACCGCGTAAAGAACTGGAACCTCTGATACGTACTATTGAGCCTGCACCGGGATCTTGTGAAGAATTTACAATTTGCAAACCAGCGGCACGTCCTTGTAATAATCCTTCGATGGAATTTGCAGGAATATCTTTCACAACATCGGTTTTTATACTTGCAACCGATCCTGTGAGGTCGCTCTTTTTCACTGTACCGTATCCCACTACCACAACTTCTTGCAATTGCAAATTATCCACCAAAACCACGTCAATTCTCGATCTGCCTTCAATCGGTATTTCTTGTGACTGAAAACCAACGTAGGAAAATTCCAAAACAGCATTTTTTGCTACATCTTTCAGGGTATAGAAGCCGTTAATATCGGTGACGGTACCCATGGGTTCCCCTTTCACTTTCACTGTTGCTCCGATAAGCGCTTCTCCTTGGCTGTTCTTAACATACCCTGACACATTTATTTGATCACCCTCCTGTTCAATAGAGGCAAAGGTAACATGAGGGGTAATCCACCACAGCATGATTGCCAGGCAATAAAATAATAATAAGGATGGTTGGTTTTTTCTTTTCATTTTCATGTTCATTTTTAAATTTTTAGCGGTTACTAAACAATAAACGGACTGTATTTTCCAAAAGTAGATATTTCTATTATCCTTTCATTCAAATAATTTGCTAATTAATTATACTATTTTGAATTGGATGTTTTTCTGAATATTGTTGGCAATCTTTAGAGCTGTCAATCAAATAATCGATCAATTCGTGAATTGAACATGTGGCTAATCCCACGTATTTATCGGAACAACCGTAATACACGTATAAAGTATCATTGACAATAACGTTTCCGGTCGGGAATACGCAACCTTTGTAATATCCGTCAAACTCATAGTCGAATTCGGGTTCTAATATGAAATCTTCCGTTTTTGCTATGATTTTGAGTGGATTGTTTAAATCGAGCAATAATGCTCCCACGCGATAATAACCTAATCCTCCCTTCTCGACGCCATGATACAATAACAGCCATCCTTTATCCGTTTTTAAAGGAGGAGCTCCTCCACCCACTTTTTCCTCCCATGTTCCTTTTCTTCCTGTGAGGAGTAAATGGCTTTCTTTATTTTCCCAGTTCAACAAATCATCAGAAAATTTAATCCAGATGGAAGGGTAATCGACTCCATATTTTTCTCCAATATATTCTTTTGGTCGATGAATCATCACATATTGATTATTGATTTTTTCCGGAAACAATATAACGTCGCGATCATCCAATATGGGTGAAGTAATGCGGCCTAATCTCCTGAATGAACGGAAATCATTTGTAGCAGCCAACCCCGAATTGGCTAAATTATTTTTTAATACCAGAGGGATTTCATTATCGCACTTCGGCAATAGAACCTCATCGTGACTAAAATTCCAATATTGCCCCGGGGGAAAAGGACGGTATGCGTAGGTGATATAATACGTATTTCCAAACTTTACAATACGGGGATCTTCAACACAACCTGCATCGGGACCGTCTTGACTGGGAGAGAAAACAGGCCAATTCGATTGACGCTCAAAAGTTATACCATCATTACTGGTTGCCAGTCCAAAACGTATAACATGTTCTTTGTCGTTTCCCGCTGCACGGTATAGCATATAAAATACACCTTCATCATAATAAACTCCCGGATTACAGGTAACTAGCGATTCCCAACTGTTTTTGATTTTTGGACTTAAAATAGGATTCCCTTCAAATTTTTTTAATTTCATACAGCATTTTTGCTTTTGATTATTAATACTTAATATTTAATATTTATTTACTCATCTATCTGAATACAAACCATATTAAAGCACAGGCTACTAATAGTATAAAAGACCATAGCAGATAATTTTTATACCAAACCGTACTTTTTAATGAATGATATTCTTCAATAAAATCTTTTTTAGAGAACGTGGTATTTGTTAATTTTTCAATACTTGGTTTTGGTGAAAAAAGGCTGGAGATATATATTAATATCACACTAAATATAAAAAGGAAGGGGACAATTAAAAGAAAATGGAGGTTGCCGAATATATGTGTTTTGAAAAACAATAAGAGCACAGCGACACATAATCCACCTATTAATCCGATAAATGCACCATTGGCATTGGTTCGTTTATTGAATACACCCAATATGAATGCTGCAACAACGGGAGGGGAAATATAAGAAAGCATTTCTTGATAATATTTTAACAGTGAACCGAATTTGCCAATTTGAGGTGCCCAAAGAGCAGCGATCAGTATGACTACACAAGAAGTGATCTTACCAACTTTAACCAAACTTGTTGAATCGGATTGTTTGTTAAATTTCGAGTAAAAATCCATGGTAAATAGTGTAGATGTAGCATTCATGATCGCACTTAATGTTGATATTAAAGCCGATAGTAAAGCTGCAAGCGATATACCCAATAAACCGACAGGCATTAAATTCAATATCAGGGAAGGGTATACCATATCGGGTTTTTCCAATCCGGGGAACAAGTTTCTGGCAATTACTCCGGGAATAGCAATAATAAACAACGTACTAATGGTTAAAAATCCCGTCAAAATAACTCCTCTACGCCCTTCATCAATCGATTTGGAACTCAAAACACGTTGCACCAATGTTTGATTGTTCGCCCAAAAATAAATTCCCAATATCGGCATTCCCACGATAAGTCCCGGCCATGGCGTCGCGGGATCATCTAAAGGACGGATAAGTTTCGTTAAGATGTCGCCGTTTCGAAATAGCTCTGCAAAATAATCTCCTCCTTTGATGAAACAAAAATAGGTCAATAAGACGGATCCCAATATAAGAATAATGGCTTGTATTAATTCTGCATTAATGGCAGAAGACAATCCTCCAGGAATAGTATAAGAAGCTGCTATCAAAGCAAATACGATAACGATCAATTGAAGATCGGCTGAAGGGAAAACAAGTTTGACAACCAGAGCAGCGGCATATAGTGCGCCTGCCGCATCCAGAAAAATATTTCCAATAATGCAAATTGCCGAAAAATAATATCTTGAACGTGCGTCGTAACGTTTTTCTAAAAATTCAGGAATAGTGAATACTTCCGATTTTATATAGAGTGGCAATAAAAATACAGCAAAAAATACCATCACGACAACTCCTGTCAAATTGTAGTTGAAAACAGCCAACCCTGTATGGTATGCGTCACCTGATTGACCGATGAGTGTTGTACTCGAAATACTCGCTGCAAAAAGTGATAACCCGACAATCCACCATGGCATGGAACGTCCTGCCAAAAAATAGGATTGCGAATCGGTACTTTTGCCTTTTTTTAAAGCCCACCAAACGATTATACTCAAATAAATAAATACAATGATTACGTCGATGATTCCAATTGAAATTTCTTTCATATTATATTATTGATATTTGCCATTGTTTTTGTGGAAGCAAAAGTATGGAAAAACATGACAATATTTTTGCATTATATTGTTTTTTAGTTATATTATTTTGAACAAAATCGTGCATTTTCATTATTATTTCTATATTTGCCATAGAAAAATATTTCAACGATGACGGAGATACAAAAAGAAATAACCCCTATTTCCGATAATGATTTGTTTATTGTTTTGGACCATCCCAATGCAAAGTTTGATTATCCTGTTCATTATCATTCGGATTTTGAAATCAATTTGGTATTGGATACTTGCGGCAAACGAATTGTGGGAGATTCTATGGAAGAATTTGATGAGCTCGATTTGATAATGATAGGCCCGAATCTGCCTCATGCCTGGGAAGGTGAGATTATAAAGGGTAATCATGTCATTACGATTCAGTTTTCGGATCAGATTTTAAAATTTCCAATATTGGAAAAAAGATTATTTGCACAAATTAAACAATTACTTCTCGATGCGCATCGAGGTTTGGATTTCACAGCATCTTCCAAAAAAACAGTTAGTGAAAAAATTCTTCGCCTTACCAAAATGCAAGGATTTTATACGGTACTTGAATTTTTTTCGATACTTCATGATTTATCGGTTGCCGATAAACGTTTTCTGGTGAGTAATCAATTTGACAGTTCTTCTATTATTCAAACAACAAAAAGCCGCAGAATTGCAAAAGTATGCGATTATATTGAAAAAAACTATGACAGGGAAATTAAACTAAATGACGTAGCAAAATTAATAGGTATGTCAGAATCTGCATTCAGCCATTTTTTTAAGAAAAAGACAAATTGTACTTTTATTGACTATCTTACCAATATCCGGATTGCACATGCTTGCCAAATGTTAACAGAAACGACTTCTAATGTTTCGGAAATTTGCTACTCATGCGGGTTTAACAACATGTCGAATTTTATACGGACTTTTAAAAAGAAAAAGGGCAGAACACCTAGTGAATATCGAGCATTTATTTCACAAATGCTGATAAAATATTGACTCTATACGATGTGCAGAGTCAAACGGTGCAGTTGTGCTTCTAATTGGAACTTAGCTTGCCGGTTGACGCTATACTTTCTGATTTTTGAGCTCCTTCCTTGTGCATATTTAAAAAACTTCTTAGTTTTGTACAAGTAAATATGCGAAAACTCGATCAAATGAAAATAATTACCTTTTAAAAAGTTTCTAATTATGAAAAATGTAGCATTAATCGGGGCAAGCGGTTTCGTAGGGTCTGCCATATTGGACGAGTTATTAAACAGAGGGCACAAAGTAACCGCTATTGTCCGTCATCCCGAAAAAATTACGGTAAAGCACCCTAATCTGACAGTAGTAAAGGCTGATGTTGCGGATGTAGAATCCATAGCCAACATTTGTAAGGGAAAAGATGCAGTGATCAGTGCCTATAACCCCGGTTGGGATAATCCCAATATTTACGAAGAAACCTTGAAAAACTATCCTCGGATTCTGGAAGCTGTAAAAAAAGCCGGCGTTAACCGGTTGTTGATTGTCGGCGGTGCAGGTACTTTGTTCTGTGCACCCGGAGTGAGATTGATGGATACGGGTTCCTTACCTGAAGAATTCATGGGAGGTGTAAAATCGTTGGGAGAATTCTATCTCAATACGTTATGTAATGAAAAAGACATTGACTGGGTATTTTTCTCTCCGGCTGCCGTATTGGAACATGGTGAACGCACCGGAAAATTTCGATTGGGCAAAGACGACTTAATTGTAGATGAAAACGGCCTTAGCCGTATTTCTGTAGAAGATTATGCCGTTGCTATGGTAGATGAATTGGAACAAGAAAATCATCACCAAGAACGCTTTACAATTGGGTATTAACCCTTGGTCGGTGAATTTTATCGACCAACAAAATCATTGCATTTGATCGGTTTTTTTTTCAGCATTATGCTTTAGAAGGTTCTGCACAGAATAAATCTATCCATAACGATGTTATGATTTTTCTAAATAAAATGGTTATCTTAGTTTCCTTGAATGATCGAAATCGATTATTATTTCCTGTGTAACAGAGAGTTTTCAATTTGTATAACTTTTTAAAATTATGAGAAAATGAAAAAGACGTGGATTTTTGCATGTATCGCTGCGTTTGTTGCCATTTCAACGAATGCCGGTGTAGATCAAGACGATAAAGGTCTTGTTGGTGAAT
>JAAZLO010000084.1 GCA_012689375.1 Bacillota bacterium
GATCCTGTTATTCCTTGACAAAGCCGGCCCAATATTTTATTATACGATATACATACTGTAATAACTGAATAAAAAGTTCTGAAACATTGTTGCGGCGTTAGCTCAGTTGGTTAGAGTGCAGCGTTGACATCGCTGAGGTCGCTGGTTCGATTCCAGCACGCCGCACCATTTTATTTTAAGGATAAATTATGATTAAAATGATTTTGATACATAAATCGGCTCTGAATGTATGAGCTGGAAAACTCGGTACTTAAGGGTTCCGATGCCCTTCCTCTGTTGTATACCGCTAATAAGCCAAGCATATAATAGACGAGGAAGGGACGTGGTCCTAAATGGAGATCATTACCGTTGGGATCCCGGATCATGGCTTCGGAGTGCAGGAAAGACTTCTTGAAAAAATCCGGACTCTGGGCGAAAAAGGGATCCATGTCAATATGACTGAAAAATCGGAAGGGCCTTTTTTATTTCTCTGTTTCAGTATTCCTGATTGTGGCCAAGGTGTCCCTGCAGGTCAACGCGATATATTGTGCTACCATGTAGCAAGTGCCTTGGCAGATAGCATAGTATTCGATATGGAAATAGAACTTATTAAGAAAACCCTTCGCACCCGTTATTCCTATTTTGATGAAGGGGAACGGGAGAAAATTGCAGAATATGTACTAGATGCATTAAATCGCGGGGATCAGGGACATAGTGAAAACCGAGCTCAGGCAATTACCCGCCGGAGGAATGACATCTTATTTACCCTTCTTGATTATTTAGATACCGGAGACTACCTTATACTTGAAGGTTTTATGCGGTTCAGGCTTAAGCGTTATATAGAGCAAATTGCTATTGCTGTAGATTCGGCAGTTGATGATTTTGTTATGGAAAAAGAATATAATGAATTTATCAGATTGCTTAAATACTTTGTTGATGTACAGGAGCCAAAGATAGAAGAAATACATGTGCTTGCAAAACCTGACGGGCGTTTTAGGCTTTTGGATCAAAACGGGGAATCAATTGACAGTGATTACCTTGAAGGTGTACCGTCAGAGTCCGGACGTGGCTGTGTCGATCATGAAGATGTTCTTATAAGCGCACTTATCACAGTATCACCTCAAAAAATAATCCTGCACGGTTTTAAAGGGAAAAATGCAAATGATACTATTTGCAGAGTTTTTGATACCAGAGTCTCTGATTGTCCAGGGTGTCACCTTTGTAAGGAATTCGTCGGACGGGTGCATGCACCTGTAGGGGTACACAATGACAAGGACTGACTTGACATAGCTTGCTCTCTCTTCTATAATTGCGCTAATGATAATAAAGTAATACATCGATGATGATGAGGACGAGTAAGTGGGAAACGGCTGAAAGAAAGTAAAGGTCATAGGCTGAAAGCCTTTGCATGGTACGGCTCACTGAAAACCGCCTTTGAATTTCACGGTGAACGTTTACCCCGGAGTGGGTGAGCCTGTAGCCAGTGACAGGTGCGCCTGTTAAAGCGCAAGCTAAGTGAATGCCTGGTTTGGCATTAATTTGGGTGGAACCGCGGGAAAGACTCTCGTCCCTGATATGTTTCAGGGCGAGGGTTTTGTCTATTTAATCGGAGTTTATGGTACCCGGTGGGATGTCCTAATCTGGTAAAGCCTGTGATAGATTGATAAATATAAAATGAGGTGACCTGTAATTATGGTTAATTCTGAAGAAAGCAAGGAAATCCTAAGGCATTCAACTGCTCACGTTATGGCCCAGGCTGTGAAGAGGCTTTTCCCCGAGGTAAAGGTTGCTATAGGGCCTGCTATAGAAAACGGATTTTATTATGATTTTGATAAGCCTGAACCCTTTACTCAACAGGATTTGGGTCTTATCGAAAAGGAAATGAAGAAGATCATAAAGGAAGATCTACCTATAGACGGTAAGGAGGTATCACGTGAGGAAGCATTGAAGTTTTTTCGTGAATCAGACGAAATATATAAAGTCGAATTGATTGAAGATATGCCTGATGTTGACAAGGTAACCCTTTACAGTCAAGGCGAATTCGTGGACCTTTGTAGGGGTCCTCACGTGGAATCCACAGGTAAATTAAAAGAATTCAAATTATTAAGTATTGCAGGTGCTTATTGGCGTGGCAGCGAAAAAAATAAGATGCTTCAAAGAATTTATGGTACTGCCTTCCCTACTCGGAAACAACTGGATGATTACATTGAAATGCTGGAGGAAACTGAGAAGCGGGATCATAGGAGATTAGGAAAAGAACTTGATATTTTCAGTCTCCACGAAGAAGGCGGTCCCGGCCTTGTATACTGGCATCCAAAGGGCGGCATCATAAGGAAAATCATCGAAGATTTTTGGAGGGATGAACATCTAAAGCGCGGTTATGATTTAGTCTTTTCTCCACACATAGCCAAGAGGGATCTTTGGGAGATATCAGGTCATTGGGATTGGTACAGGGATGATATGTATTCCCCGATAGATATAGACGGAATTGAATATCTTCTTAAGCCTATGAATTGCCCGTTCCATATACTTATGTATAAGACTAAAACCAGATCTTACAGGGATCTACCCCTTAGGTGGGCGGAACTGGGTACAGTCTACAGATATGAAAGATCAGGTGTCCTCCACGGGATGCTTCGTGTCAGAGGATTTACACAGGATGATGCGCACTTGTTTATGCGTCCGGATCAACTTGAAGACGAAATAATTAGTGTTATAGACTTAGTGAAATTTATGATGGAATCATTTAACTATAAAGAATATGATTTTGAATTATCAATCCGAGATCCGAAAAATAAAGATCAATATGTGGGTTCAGATGATGTTTGGGATATGGCTGAGGCTTCCCTTATTTCAGCTATGAAAAAGGCGGATATACCATTTAAAAGAATGGAAGGGGAAGCCAAATTCTACGGACCGGCAATAGATGTACAAATTAAAGATGCACTTGGCCGTGGCTGGCAGGGTCCTACAATCCAAGTGGATTTTAACCTCCCTGAACGGTTCGATATTAACTATATAGGGGAAGACAATGCCCCTCATCGGCCTGTAATGATTCACCGTACAGTGCTTGGCTCAATGGAACGCTTTGTTGCCGGTCTCATTGAACATTATAACGGTGCATTCCCAGTATGGTTATCCCCGGTTCAGGTGCGGATAATACCGGTAGCGGATCGCCACATAGATTATGCCAAGGGCTTGGAAGGGACATTCCGGCATGAAAACATCAGGATTGAAACCGATGCCAGACCGGAAAAGGTGGGGTATAAGATTCGTGAGGCCCAGTTAGAGAAGGTCCCATATATGATAATAATCGGTGATAAAGAGATTGACAGCGGAAAGGTTTCCGTCCGCTCGCGGAGTGAAGGGGATTTAGGGGTACTGGAATTACCCGAATTTATAACCAGGATTGGACATGAAATCCAGAAAAAAATCTAATATAAATCTGCAGATTGACTATTTATGCCTGTTGTGCTATATTAAAAGTTGCATTCCCGCTGGTTTGTCTAATGTAGAATATTAGCGGGTCGGATAGTATAAACATGTGAATAAACCTAAGAAGGAGCCGTCTGCTTCTCACCTTGCAGCGCAGATCTTAAGGTGGCAGTCTAAAGCCGCATTTTGTATAAGGGAATTATAAAGCTGCTGGCAAGGTTATGTAATAGCAACGTATGCATTCAAACAGTAGCTTTTCCGGAATGGATGTTGCTTGTTATGATTAATTTTAGAAGTGGGCGGTATGCCCACTTTTATCATTAGGATGCAAATACTTCAGGGGGTGAGGCACAATCGCCAGGGACTTGAGAGTGAACAACAGTATTCGCGCGCGTGAAATCAGGCTGATAGATGACAGCGGGGAACAACTTGGGGTTATGGTCCTTAAGGAAGGTCTCCGGATTGCAGCCGAAAGAGGATTAGATTTAGTTGAGGTTGCGCCGAATGCAAGGCCGCCGGTTTGCCGCTTAATTGATTATGGTAAATACAAATATGAGCAGGCAAAACGTGAAAGGGAAACCAAGAAAAAGCAAAGGATTGTAGGTATTAAGGAAGTCAGAATGACCCCAAAGATTGAAGGTCATGACTTTCAAGTAAAGGTCAGGAATGCGATTAGGTTTCTTCAGGACGGGGATAAGGTTAAGGCTACTGTAAGGTTTCGGGGCCGCGAAATTGTTCATGCTGATATAGGGCGGGCGCTGCTTCAGGACCTAGCTGAAGAAATTAAAAATTATGGGACGGTTGAACGGGAACCTAGGGTCGAAGGAAGGCACATGGTTATGATTATTGCACCTTCGACATCAAAGTAGAATCACTGATTTCCCATGAGTATATGATTATGGATTGAGTGAATGTTCCGTTGCGGTCCTGCTAAGGAGGGACACACTATGGCAAGGAAGGGAAAGACACATCGGGGCGCCGCTAAGCGCTTTAAGGTTACCGGTACAGGTAAGATTGTAAGACGTAAAGCATGCATGGGACATAAAACAGGCAAGAAATCGTCAAGAGTAAAAAGACGTCTGAACAAACCGGCAGTGCTTTCAGGGGGTAATGAAGCCAGAGTAAAGAATCTCCTCAATAACTAACATTGTGGTATAACATGCTGTAACCGCCAAATCCGGGGGGGAATTAACATGCCTAGAGTCAAAAGTAGTCCGGCGAGCAGAAGCCGGCGTAAAAAGGTCCTTAAGAGGGCGAAAGGATTTAAAGGCGCCAGGAGTAAGGTATACAGGCGCGCAAATGAAGCAGTTCTGAAGGCGCTTCATTACTCATACAGAGACCGGCGTACTAAAAAGAGAAATTTTCGGAGATTATGGATTACAAGGATAAATGCTGCTGCACGTATTAACGGCATGTCATATAGCCGATTTATTAATGGCTTACAAAAGGCGGGGGTCGCCATAAACAGAAAGGTCCTTGCCGAACTTGCTGTTAATGATCAGGAAGCCTTCAGTGAACTGGTAAAAATAGCCCAAAACAATGTAGATAATACCTAGCAGTATCAAATGGAAATTAATATTACCATTACCAGCCGGCGCAATGCAAGAATTCTAGAGATAGGAAAATTAAAACACCGTAATCACCGGGAAAAGAAAGGCCGGTTTTTATTAGAAGGCATCCGGGGAATGGAAGATGCATTAAATACGGGCGCAGGGATCCATGAGGTCCTGGTAAGCCCGTATTTGCTTAGGAATCCCAAAGGGCGTGCATTATATGAAAGGCTGGTTACTCTTGGGATTAGGCTCTATGGTGTCACAGATGAAGTCCTAAAATATGCTTCGGATACAGGTACGCCTCAGGGTATTGTGGCAAGTGTTAATATTCCTGTCATAGAATTCCGGACCCACGAATCCCAGTTGGTTTTATTAGTTGATAAAATTAGGGATCCCGGTAACCTGGGAACGCTTATTCGTAGTGCTGATGCCTTTGGGTTGGCAGGAATAGTCCTCAGCGGGGGAGTTGTGGATCCTTTTAACCCTAAATGTGTCAGATCAACTATGGGAAGTATCCTCAGAATGCCTATTCGCGTTTTTGAGAAGGCAAAGGATGCAATTGAATTCCTGAAAAAAGACGGATTCTCAATAGTTGCGGCTGACATAAAAGCAAAGGTATTGTGCTATAATTATAATTTCCCGGGAAAATGCGGAATTCTTATAGGAAGCGAAGCCCATGGCCTCACACATGAAATTCTTTCACTTTGTGATTCATCAGTAAGGATCCCTATGGTTGGAAAAACGGAATCCCTTAATTTGGGGGTTGCAGGTTCTGTATTGATGTATGAGGCTTACAGGCAAAAA
>JAAZLO010000139.1 GCA_012689375.1 Bacillota bacterium
ATTTATTCTTCTATCTCTAGCCTGTCTAGACCTTCCTCTAGTAATAATTTAACAAGTTCAAATTTCCACATATTTGATTGCTCTGCAGTTATAAGCTAATTAAAAAAACACCAAAAAATGCAAAAAGGCCCGAATCCTAAGCGTATAGCAAATCTTACTATCAGCTTAGTTT
This sequence comes from Bacillota bacterium, assembly GCA_012689375.1. Classification (GTDB taxonomy): domain Bacteria; phylum Bacillota; class SHA-98; order UBA4971; family UBA4971; genus UBA4971. The sequence goes on from JAAZLO010000139.1 coordinate 173, forward strand.
TCGGGTCTTTGTTTTCTCAAATATTAATTTTTTAAAAAGATTTACTTCTTAATAAATTTTACTTTTTATGTTTCTTCAATAAAATCGCTATCAGATAGACCATTCCAACATTCTGCTATCAAAGTTGCTTTTTCAGTATCGTACAATTACCTTTTTTATTTACAGTTTCTCCTTAAAATTTTGATTACTCTGTAAACATAAATAATGATTAGTCTTGATTGTAGCTTTGTTCTTTATTGCTTTTTATTTCTTCTATTTCACAATAATCACCTCTTCATGATATCTATTTGAAATGCATAAAGACCCAGATTAATTTTTATTTAATCTAGATCAAAATAATCTGTTTAGCTATTAAATGTAAAATACATGGACATAATAATTTCCCTATGAAATTTAAATTATATGGATGAATTATTTCCTATTGATCATGGATGAAATATTTATCCTGTACAAAGTTTAAAGATTTACCCCTTGCTAATATTAAATAATTATCTTTATAAATACTTTGTATTTATTAGGTTAAATATTTTTTACTTAATGAGCTAAGTAAGCCATAAATATAGTGTTTCTTCTAATATAATCAGCATTAAATATTTTTTATTTAATAAATAATTTGTAGGTTTACATCCTGGTGGATTTTATTAAACTAACAATCTTATATCTAACTTTTCATTCCCATTAAATACTTTATAGATTCTTTTGATATAGTCTGATTTTTCTAATCGCTTTAATTGTATGCTCACATTACTTGATGTGGTTCTTAATTCTTTAGCCATTGTATTTAACGAAGGGTAGCAACTACCTTTATTAAAAGCATATTTTAAAAGTAAAACATATAATTTAAATTCAGCAGATGTCACCCTCTTATCTATCGCTCCATTTATTGCCCCGTTGCTTACTAAAGTATACCCTTGTCCAAAATTACCCTGTGGAATAGCTTTGTATAGGTTCTCTTTTCCTGCCCTTCTGTTACCTTCTATTACATCTATAAAGCCGATTTTTTTCAATTTGTTAAGGCTCTTTAATCTCGTTGGTTTACTAATACACGGCTTTCTTGTCGCTCTACTCGTTAGCTTCTCATTTAATAAGCTTGTAAAAAGACCTTCTTTGTACCTTACAAGTAATCCATATAGAATTAAGTCATTACCGGTAAGTTTATATAGATCATTTAATAGTCTATTATTATACTTAACTGTATTATCTAGTTGAATATTACCTATAGCCATTGAAAATTTGCACTCAGGTCTATTACAATACTTATTTAATAACTGCTGTATATGAGGATTGTTTATGGCACAACCCAATAGCTTATAATCTCCATGCCAATAATGATTAAAGTCTTGTATCAGCTTCTGTCTTTTCTCTGGTGGGTCATTAAGATTATTCCATGCTAGTATTATTTGTTGACTTTTGCTCTTTGTGGAACCTTTAATTTGCAACCACTTTGTTAGTCTACCTAAAGCAAAATTTCTTTCACCTTCTCCCACTCCTTTTAGGATTAAATTTATGCAAGATCGATCTACGTTGACATTATCTAATATGGTATTTGTAGACCCATAATTGACTTGGGGAGGATTTTCTTTGACTTGTCCTATGTTGTCCTTTAATATATCTTTAAAAGACTCTAAATTATAAATTAATGAATAATCAGCCTGAATTATTTCACACTTCAAAGGTTCGTTAATATTTTTTATATTTAAAGTGCCTGGTAATCTCATTACCCGTGCTTTTTCTGCTACCCTAACATCTCCATTGGTAGCTTTAGATAGTAATTTTACAACCTCTACAGCCCCGTCTCCCACTCTTTTATCTAGTAGCCAGTAGGTATGAATACCATTCCCACTAGAAACAATTATTGAAGGTTTTGGAAATCCAATAGCTTCTATATTAGACTTTACTTTCTCCATTCTTTCTCTTACTGTTAAGCCCCTCATTCCTTCATCAAAATCTGCCCATAAAACCCTTGTAGTACTGCAACTTTTAGCTTTACCGCTTTTTATAGCCCTACTATAGACACCAAAGTACACATTCTTATCTGCAGGTGGTTTATAGTCCATTATGTCATCTGGTCTTATAAAATGCTGATTAATATCTTCTTTATCTTTTCCTATTTCCCTTATCTCTAAATATTCATTTGTATCTTTAATTAACTCTTTTATAAATTGCATTTAGTTTAAGCCTCCTTTTATATAAAAGGAATAAAAAAAGCCTTGTAATTCTTTGAAAAATCACAAGGCTTTGGCTTAGTCTATTATAATTTATATAGGACTTTCAGTTTAGTTGGTGCTC
>JAAZLO010000085.1 GCA_012689375.1 Bacillota bacterium
AATAAATTATTTGATTATATGGCATCAGGTAGGCCGGTGATATTTGGTATTGATGCGTTAAACAACCCCGTCAGGGAATTTAATGCTGGCCTTACGATACCATCTGAAGATCCAGAAGCCATGGCGCAGGCTATTATTCAGCTAATGGATATGTCCCTGGAAGAACGTTGGGAGATGGGATTAAGGGGCAGGTGTTACGCTGAGGAGTTTCATGATTATGCGAAACTGGCAGATAGAATAGAAGCTGTTTTGTTTGGGTTAACAGAAGGCTCTTGTTAAGATTTTAGAGATAATATTTATTTTATTCAATGTGTTTAAGCATATTTAAAATATTAACTTTATCAGTGTGGATAAATACAAACTTAAGCAACAAGCATTTCTGCGGGATAACCCGGCGAATCCTTTTATCCAAAAGACTGGGGGAATAACCCCAAATTATTTTTATGGTTAGTATCTTTTTGTGGGCCTCCCGGATACCCCCGATCCAAGAAAATCCATTCCACAATATTTACATTCTCAACCCCCTAATGATATGCTATCATTACCGTGCTGAATGAATTTCCGTAGCTTGATCATTGCTGCTTTTTGTATATTTAACTTCTGCGATATATTCTTCTTATTAAATAACTTAAGGATGCTTAGAACTATTGATTTCAGCAAAAGTGATGAGACAATGATTATGAGGGCCAAGGTACCAACGAATTTACCGAAGTTTTTATAATAGAAATAGACATTGCTTTTTGGAAGATCTGCAGCTATATGAAAATGATTCTGCTTTCTACCAATACCTCCCCAATGGTACACGGTAAAGCTGGGTATATACTCAAAATATAGTCCTTTTCGTGCGGCTCGGATTGACCAATCCAAATCTTCGTTATAAAAATAATAGTTTTCATCATACAGTCCTACTTTTTCAAAGCATGATGTCCTCATCATATGGCAACCGGTACCGAAAAAAAATACTCTTTGTCTTTTTGTCCAATCAAAGCGGCGAAAACTAAGTCCCAAGGAAGTTCTGAACTTTTGCCTGGTCCCATCCGGGTTATGTAATCCGACACATACTCCATCAGCAGGTGAGTTGGCTATAAGATGATCGTACATTCCTTTGATGGAACCTGGGGCAAAGAATACGTCACTGTTGGCCAGCAAGATCAAGCCGCAATTCAAATCCCTGGCTAGATTTACTCCTTGATTAAATGCATAGGCAGGCCCGTAATTCACAGAATTATTTATAACCCTTACCCAGGGAAATTGTTGCTTTATTAGATTCGACGTCCCATCCCACGAGGCATTATCCACAACTATTGTTTCTGCATTATGCAAATTCCCAATTTCATCTGATATTGATGTCAAACATTTCTCGAGGTAATTCCAAGCATTATAAGTAACCACCACTATTGCTAGTTTCATTCCCCCCACAGCTCCTTCCTCCCATTGATTATACACCAAGGTTTGGTTACTATATTTGTTGCAGACTAGGATTACCGGGAAGGGGGTGCGGACATTTTCTTAGACGGTTTAGGCCATCAAACCAAGACTCTCCCAGTATTCCAGTGGACTCATTGTACCATATAAGGTGCTCATCAAGGATACCAATAAATTCTTTTATATTCACCCCCATCCAGGATCGATTATAAAACATCTCATTCTTAATCCTACCAAAGAACCCTCCACAGGCCGCATTATCCTGTGGGCAGGCTTTACGGGACATTGATTGTGTAAGGCCGGCTTTAGACATCCGAGATATAGAACAAGCTGCATTTAAGATTGCATGCGAGATCCGGATTAAAGCGATGAAAGAATTCCTTGAAGCCTTGAATGAGGAAATATATGTTTTCGGTACCCTAGAATTAGAGCGGTGCGGGCGAAAACCTGGGGTTAAGGTGAGTTAGGAGGCAGCCTATGTATTCCTATGAAGATCGTATAAAGGTAGCTAGCTGGCCAAAAATTGGAGAAGGGAGTGGATTTTTTCATTTTGAGGACGGAAATCGGCCAAAAAACGGACTTGGGAGTGGATTTTTCGGGTAAATCGCCCACCGGTCCACTCCCTACTGGCTTTTTTGGCCACTTACCTGAAGTTTTGGCAGTTCCTTTACCCCCCACTGACTTTTTCGGCCACCAACTGCCTTACGACTTAACCTTTAACCTGCCTTCGTAGACAAAAAGAATGCTACAAACCTCGATGACGCGAAGTTATAGTAGGTGATCTGGGGTTAGATCTAGAATGAGACTTTTGACAGCATTTAAACCGGATCCCTAAAGGGAACTGAAGGCCTACACGTATTCATGAAAAAGGGGGCGTGGGATACGGAGTGTAGCAGTAAACTGGTAAACAGGGCCAGGGAACTGCTTATCAATTTCAAAGGTGATTCGTACGCATTTGGTACAGGGGTTATAGGTAAGGTCAGTGAATTTGCGGAAAAGCTTGGGGAAAAAGCAATGGTTATCGCAAACGACAACCACCGATCCCGTATGATAATTGATCTTGTGGCGAAATCTTTACAAAAACGGGCTATGCAACTGGGTCCTATGTCAATAAATAATACAACCTAAACTCGAACAAATCCCAATTACTATGCCGCTTTTTCTAAAGAATTCTTTAGTTTCTTATGATAATAAATCTCGTATTCGGCTGGCGATAAATAGCCGCAATGACTGTGGCTCCTAACTGTGTTATAAAATGCCTCGATATACTCAAAAACAAGTTTGTAGGCGTGATTAAAGTCTTTGATTTCAAAACTATAGAGCCATTCTCGTTTAATCAAGGCGTGGAAGGATTCAATACAGGCGTTTTGCCACGGACTCGCCTTCCGGGAATAGCTGGGCCTTATCCCGTCCAGCACATTTAGGTAATCTTGGGATATGTACTGCGCGCCCCGGTCCGAATGAACAATTAGGGGTTCGGCAATAATCCGAGACTTTCTGGCTTCTTCGATACACTCTACCAACCATTTTGCCTCGGGGGTGTCCGAAAGTCTCCAAGCAATAATCTTTCTAGAAAACAAGTCCATGATACTGGTCAAATAGGCGAATCCATTATCGGTCCCTATATACGTAATATCGGAACACCAAATTGTGTTGGGGTTTTTAGGGTTAAACTGTTCTTGAAGTAAGTTCTTAAGCGCATTATCGAAATCCGGGTTAGCACTGGGTACTCTGAGTTTCTTGACGTAATGGGCTCTAATACCCATTTCTCGCATGTATTTTCCGACGGTCCTTTCGGCGATTTTTATACCTTTTTTCCTGAGTTCCATCGTTATTTTGGGAGCCCCGTAGATCCTTTTCGATTTAAAGTATATTCCCAAAATTGACTGCTTGATTTGATCCTTACGTGACGTTTTTATTTCCGATTCCCTTTTCTTAAAGCTATTGTAACCGCTTCTCGATACGCCTAGAATCTGCAGCACTCCGCTGATATTGAGGCGGCGCTTACTTTTTCGCTTTAGTTCATTTTCCATTAAGGCGGTTTGCGAAAATAGTTGCTCTTTCAGTTGCCCGATCCGCGGTGTATGTCCACACCTTTTTCTGCTTTCTTCACCCACTTACCAAGGGTGATTGCTGAAATACCTAGATTTGATGCAATGGTGTTACAGCTAAGATGTGGGTGCTCATTGGCGTAAGCCACCGCATCCAGCTTAAACTGTTTCGAATAGCGTTTTTGCTTTCTGGACATCGTTTCATCCTCCTAGATTCGGTTCATTGTTTTCAAGAGGATCTGTCCAAGTTTGACTTGCACTATCTACATGCTAACACGGATCTACCTGGCCCTCACCGGGGAAATGCTCGAGTTTAGCGAACTGTTCCCGGGCTTGAATTCTTAATTCCTCTTTGCCTTTGCGCACGTATTTACATACGTTTCGGTAGGAACCTTCGTAGCTCATTTCTTGCAATTCCTTAAAAATTACCTTCGCTGTACGCCTTTCCTTTTTCTAAACTCTCGATTTCTAAGGTGCCGTTCTCTCGACTTTTATATTACCAAAAACAAAACAGGCATTGAGAGAAAAATATTTTTCGGAAACCAAGCTTGATTCGCCTTTGGGAGTTAGAAAGCACCCGATACTACTTGACACACTCGCGAAGAGATCTCGGGTAAGTCGCTAATCCTATTTTATGGTATACTAAAACAAAGAAATGCAGTTGAGGAGGCGCGGGCCGTGCAAAAGGTAAATTATCCTGAGTTTCGGCGCTTAATTACGTTTGCTGATCAGGACAAAAGAATCCAGGCCTTGTTTTTGATTGGTTCTTATGGAACCTCCCATTATAATGCTTTGAGCGATTTGGATTTTGCGGTGCTCACTAGGGAGGTTTTATCTGTTTCAGAGCAACTTGCCTTTTCCGCCGCCTTTTCTGATATTCTGAAAGACGATCGTGTGGATTTAGTTTTTCTCAATAGCTCTTCACTAGCGCTGCAGTATAAAATCCTTGAAGACGGACAACTCCTGTATAGTAGGGACGATGTTTTTTTAGCAGATTTCGTAGAAATAGTAAACAAACGTTATTGCGACTTTTCTATCTTTCTAAACCAATTCTATAAAGATTACGACTATGGTTTGCGAAAGGAGTTTTTGTAATATGGTTGATCTTGAGCGGATTCGA
>JAAZLO010000086.1 GCA_012689375.1 Bacillota bacterium
GTAAATCTAATGACTGATAAAGGAGATCTCTATGAAAAAGGGGACTATTGCATTAGTCGGCAATCCTAACAGTGGTAAAACCACATTCTTTAATATCCTTACAGGTTCCAACCAGCATGTTGGAAACTGGCCGGGAGTTACTGTTGAAAAAAAGGAAGGCACCTTTAAATTCGAGGGAAAAGATTACAATATTGTTGATCTTCCGGGGACTTATAGTCTTGGGACCTACTCTGAAGATGAGGTTGTTGCAAGGAATTTTATTCTCACAGGTAACCCAGATGTAGTCATTGATGTTGTTGATGCAAGTAATATAGAAAGAAATCTATACCTCACAACACAACTCCTTGAAATGGGGAAAAAGGTTGTTATTGCACTTAACATGGTAGATGAAGCCCAAGGAAGAGGAATAAAATTTGATGTGGAGGGGTTATCAAAAAAACTGGGAGTCCCTGTAATCCCCACAATAGCAACTAAGGGCAAAGGCATCGAAAACGTAATAAAGGCAGCTATTGATCAGATAAGTAAGGACTTGATTGTTAATAATCCAATACAATACAGCGAAGATGTTAAGCAATATATTGATCGCCTGGAAAAGGCATTGGAAAAAAGGATTCTACCTTTCCCAAAAAAATGGACTGCACTGAAGATTGTTGAAGGTGACGAGGCAGTTTTAAAAAGCGTTAAAGAATCCAATTCTGATAAAAACTTTGAAGAGTACATTGAAGAGTTTTGTAAAAATATCAGTGATGAAAACCTTGGGCTGAAAATTATCAATTCAAGGTATGATTTTGCATACAAGGCCACGGAGGGAACTGTTACAAGACCCGAGGAAGAAGTTGTTACCCTTACAGATAAAATAGATAAGGTTTTTACAAATAAGTATTTAGGCATCCCTATTTTCGCAGCTATTATGCTATCTGTTTTTCAGCTGACCTTTGTAGTCGGAGAAGAGATACTGGGAGAGGCCGCCGTTTATTTGGTGGAAAGCCTTGGTAGTCTAATTGAAACACTTTTGATTCATATTAACGCCCCGGGTTGGTTTATATCCTTTGTAATTGATGGTGCAATGAACGGTGTAGGGGCGGTTGTAGAGTTTGTACCCCTTATTACGGTATTATATCTACTCCTTAGCTTACTGGAAGACAGTGGTTATATGGCCAGGGCTGCTTATGTTTGGGACGATTTAATGAGAATGTTGGGGCTCCAAGGCAAGTCCTTCATATCCCTAATCATAGGGTTTGGCTGCAGTGTTCCTGCAGTTATGTCTGCCAGAACTTTGGACAATAAAAAGGACAGAATGATCACGACCCTAATAATCCCCTTTATGTCCTGTGGGGCCAAGCTGCCAATTTATTTAATATTTATTGCGGCCTTTTTCCCCGGGCATGGGGGGTTGATTTTGTTTATACTTTATTCCTTGGGTATTATAGTAGGTCTTATAATGGCAAAGATATTTAATGAAACCTTGTTTAAAGGTGACTCCACTCATTTTATTATGGAACTTCCTCCTTACAGGATCCCGACCCTTAGAAATGTCCTGAGAAATATGTGGGATAATGTCTATGGTTTTTTAAAGAAGGCTGGGACAGTTATATTTTTAGTCATTACCCTACTGTGGATCTTGGCAGTTTTACCTACATCCGCTGAACCCTACAGCCAGTTCAGCCTTTTAGGGAGAATCGGTACATTTATCGCGCCGGCTTTCAGACTTGCCGGATTCGACAGTTGGCAACAATCTGTTGCTCTGTTTGCCGGTATACCTGCTAAAGAAGCTGTTGTTGGCACCTTGGGCATGCTATATTCAGGCCAATATATAGAAGAGGGTACTATGCTAGTTAATGCTATAAAACTTCAATTCACTCCACTGGCAGCCTTATCATACATGATCATGACCTTATTATATACACCTTGCATAGCTACATTGAGTATAGTCGGAAAGGAAACAAATTCTTTAAAATGGCCTATATTTATGGCACTGTACACCTTTGCTGTAGGATGGATTGCGGCGGTTATCATATTTCAAGTCGGTTTCTTATTAGGGTTTAATTAATTTCCGGAGGTATTCCTAATGCTTATGGATATTTTAAAAATCTTCAGTAAGGAAAATTATATCTCCAGATCCCGGATGGCTGAGGAATTAAACGTTCGTAAAGAAACAATTGATGATGGGATCAGCCAGCTTTTGCAAATGGGGTATTTGCTGGAAAATAAGACAAGTAAAAACTGTTCAACGGTTTGTAATAATTGCCCTTTTGTTAAAACCTGTAACAAGGGAATTGTTAAAACATTTAAAATATCTGATAAAGGGTATCAGGTACTAAGATCGCAATCTTTATAGTTCCCGATAGTTCCTGGTAATAGTTTGCCATAAAAGGCTTATCCGAGGATGTTTTGAATTTCAGGAAATTTCATAGTAATTTATTTTGAGGGGGTGAAGATAATGGCTGGGTATTCCCAATCAGAAGAAGATTATCTGGAGGCTTTTTACAAGCTTAAAATTAAAGGTAAAGTAATTAGAGTAAAAAATGTAGCACAGGCTCTGGATGTTAAAATGCCTTCCGTAGTCGCCGCTGTCCGTTCCTTATCAGAAAAAGGCTTAGTGGAACAGGAAAAGTATGGTCATATAGAACTCACAAAAAAAGGCGAAAAAGTGGGTAAGGATGTTTATGACAGACATAAGTTGCTTTATTCCTTTTTGCGTGAAGTATTAGGTTTAGATCACCAAACAGCGGAAAAGGATGCATGCCAGATGGAACATTGTCTTTCTCCGCAAACCCGGGAACGGCTACTAAGAATTATAGAGTTTACACATACATGTAAAGATGATAAAGTCCGCTTTTTAAAAAGATTTATGCATTTTGTTGATACAGGTAAAATGCCGGATCATTGTCTGGGTTGCACAAAGTGCTAGTCGATTATGGGATATAAGGGCCCCCTGTCTGTTTTTTGCAAGTACTTTTTCCCTGTTTGGACATGCGGACGAAATCTTGAACTATAAAGGGGTACAGGAGGGAGTCCGTATGTATTCAAAGGAAGAACGTGAAAAAGCAATAAGACTTTATATTAAATATGATAAATGCACAGCAGATACAATTCGTGAACTTGGTTATCCGGACAGGAAGACGTTGATAAGCTGGTACAAGGTATATTTAGAAACCGGATTGTTCTGAAAGCAGTATTCGCAGTGCCCTAAATTTACTTTGGAA
>JAAZLO010000087.1 GCA_012689375.1 Bacillota bacterium
AGTGCATCTTAAAATTAGTTTAACTCATTGTGAGTTATGTGTAAGAGTTGTAGTAGTGTTAGGATAAAAGAGTAAAGAGGATAAAGATGAAAATGAGTATTAAAAGCATAAATAGTATATTAAAGAGACAAAGCGTCTATTTATTACTCTGTATAGGGTTATTATTAGGCGTTGTAGCTTGTGTTACAGAGGAATGGGATAAGCCGACTCCTTTAGTACAGGACGATGAAACATGGGTTGACTTTGCTATTAATATACCTGGAGGACTAGATGGAGCTTCGTCTCGTGCTTTATCTGATCAGGATGAAAATGCAATTAATACCATAGAAATTATTGTGTTTGATGCGAAGGATAATTATGCTTATACGGCTTTATGTGATAAAATTGAACTAAGTGGAACCAGCGAGGTGAAGTTTTCGGTAAAACTAAAGACTGGACAGTATAGATTAATGATTTTAGCTAATGCACGTACTCATGGTGTTTCTTTTGCTGATGATGAGTTTAAAGATGAGCATGGAATAGGAAAAAGTAGAGAAGATATTATTGAGTTATTGCAAGTAACAACAGATGATAAAGGGTGGGTTACCGATGCAACAGATACTAAGCACTACATTCCAATGTGGGTAGATTATCCAGCAGATCAGGGAACTATAGATATAAAACCTGACTTATCTATTGGTGGCTTGGGTATGACTCGTATGCTTTCTCGTATTGACATTCAACTTGGTCAGGGTATTGTTGAGCAATTTACACTAGAAAGTATTTATTTATATAATGCCAACCCATCGGGTTATATAGTACCTAAAAAAGAGAATTGGAGTGATGAAGGAAGGGCAGTCTTTCCTTCTCTTATACCAGAGAATGAAAATGAGAAGCTAAAAGTAAAATACAGTTTCAATCCAGTTGCAGATAAAGATAACTATGGAATTGAACAAGAGATTTATGCATTTGAAGGAGCAGAGGGATCTTCTGAGCAACAAAATGAAAACACTTGTTTGGTTATTGGAGGACAATTTGAGGGTGAAACTTGTTATTATCGGATTGATTTTATAAAAAACAAGGACAGTGGAGTGGAATATCTTCCTTTGCTGAGAAATCATAGGTATATAGTTTTAGTAAACGAGATTCAAGGTAAAGGGTACGGTAGTGTTGAAGAGGCATTTGAGGCGGGGTCAAGTAACATTGAGGCCGAAGTGATGAATTGGGACGAATCGGATGATATTCATTACATTGTAGTAAATGGTCATCAGTTTATGGGATTTACTCGACGTGCAATACATTTTACTGAAGAAACCGAAGAGCATGAATTGGATTTAATAACTAATTTAAAGGAGTTTGAAATTCTAGGTGATGGCTGGAGTGAGAATAATGAAACGAAAGTGTGGAGTAATGGGCATTTTAACTTTACAAAAAAAGAAGTGGAGCCTACTATAAATCCTCAAGGAACTAAGTATAGATTTACTTTTACAACAGAAAAAAGCGATGAAGGAGAGTCTCAACTACGCTTTATTGGGGGAAATATGGAAGCTTTGCTAGCGATTACTCAAGAAAGTTCTGGAAATGGAAATCCTGATGTAAATCCTCCTACTGGTGGTACTAACGCTGGTGAATGGATACTAGCTGTAGATCAAAATGGAGAACTAAACTTAGACGGGCAAGAGCGTAAAGGGAATTATACGGTATTGTTCAAGTGGGGTTCGTTGCTTGCCTTTAGTAGTAATACTAGTGATTTGCGTCCTGTGTGGGTTTCACTAGGATTTGACAAAAAATCATATGAAGATAAAATTCAGTATCTGTCAACGATCACTTTTAAACAATGGAATTATGTTCCTTATAGTGAGGGGGGGACGATTACCTCTAATGAGAAGCTAGGAAGGGGGGACCCTTGTGAGTATGCATCAAAATACGGTTATACGAAGGGGAAATTTAGAATGGCGAAATATGTAGGTGGAACCTACATGTCGGAAGATGTGGATGGGATGAGTAATTTTAATGGTTTTTCTATTTTGCAGAATAGTGATATAAAATATTCAAAACTACCTTTTCGGAAGTGTGATAATGGTGCGTATGACTCTTCAAGTCAAGGGAGATATTGGTTAAGTACTGCGTATGGAACTTCTGCATATATGTTAAATATATCATCTAGTGGGGTTTTAACTAAGCCAGCTAATGCTTATGGGTTTAAGTCACATGGAAATGCTATCCGTTGTATTCCTTTAGTCATTCATGCTAAATTAAAAAATGAGTCACAAGCAATTATGCCACGTGAAGGGGGTACAGTGAAAATAGATGTTCGTGCATCAAATACTTGGGACGCTAAATGTTTTATTGATGGAGTTTCAGTAGATGTAGCTAAGTATGTTAGTCCTGTTTCGGCGAAAAGTGATGTTGTTCATAAAAAAGATATAACGGTTACAATTCCAGAAAACAAGAGCACAGAAGATAGAAAATTTATCCTTCAATTTGTGAATGCTAAGATGGATTTAAAATCAGAGACCATTGATATTATACAAGAAGGAAATGCAGGTTTAAAACCTCCTGCTCGTGGTGTTGATGCTAGTAAGTGGATATTAGCTGTAGATCAAAATGGGGAGTTAAACTTAGATGGGCAGGATCGCATAGGTAATTATACGGTCTTGTTTAGGTGGGGATCGTTATTAGCTTTTAACTCGTATTATGATGGTGATGGAATACCTAACAATAGTCCTTTCACTTCTGTTTGGGTACCTCAAGAATATACAGGTTTAACCTCGTTTTATCTGACTACTTGGAGGAATGTTCCTTATAGTAATGGGGGTATTATAGTAAAAAATGAGGGAAATGGAACAGGAGACCCTTGTAAATATGCAGTGAAAGAAGGGTATACTAAGGGTAGATTTAGAAAGGCAAAAGTAGATGAGGGTTCTATGGAAGATTTTTCCGATTTCCAAAAAGGAGATAATAATTATAAGGCTACTTCTACCTTATTAAATGAAGCTATTGTTTATCCTTATACAGGATACAGAGATAAGGGGAGCGATCTGAATAATGCAGGGAAGTTTTACCCTGGATTAAACAGTAGTAATGGTTTGTATGGTTTAAATTTTAATGGTTCTTCTACTTCTGTTTCAAAAGCAGAATATATGATGATTGACCCCAATGGGTATAGTTTATATGGATCGGAATTTGGAGCTGAGAGGTATGGTGCTGCTATCCGTTGTATTCCTTTAATGCTTGAAGCTAAATTAGTTAATGAGACATTAAGCAATGTACCAAGTGCAGGAGGTACGGTTGAAATAGAAGTGAGATCTTCAGATTCGTGGGAGATTGAATGCAGTGGTACGGGGCTTTCTTCTGCTTTCGTTAAAGAGTGTTTGCAACCCTCTAGTAGTCAATCTTCTATTAGTCATGTAGAAAAAGTGCTCTTTACTATACCACAAAATGCAACAAAAAGTCAAAGAGAATTTACCATTCAGTTTAAGAATGAGGCTTTAGACTTAAAGTCCGATGTTATTCATATTACACAGGATACTCCAAGGATTTTTAGAGGGATGGGGATTCCAGCAAGTGAGTGGATATTAGGTATGGATAAAAACGGAGTTTTGAACTTAGATGGACAGGAACGAAATGACAACTTTATTGTATACTTTAAGTGGGGTTCATTAGTTGCTTTAAATAGTGTGTATTTTTCTTTTGATGAAGAAGTAATGGCTTGGTTACCAGATGGGTATACTTATGATAAGTCGAGTGGCTGAAAGGGTGTTCCTTA